>CBDUIO010000136.1:0-6986 GCA_965367355.1 uncultured Flavobacteriaceae bacterium | reverse complement strand
TATGTACTGCCATTTTCAAAAAGAAAAGCACTAGTAGAATTTACATTTTTCACTCCTTATTTAATTGAAGAGGATCTCTATGATGAATATCTCAAGGACTATATTAAAAATATTCTCAAAGTCAAAAATTATACAATTCTGGAAAATGAAGCAGGAAACATCCCTATGACAAATTTTCCATTTGAAAAATACAGCTCTGAATCTGTCACAAAAATTGGTACTGCAGGTGGTTGGGTAAAAGGATCAACGGGGTATTCATTTAGCCATACTGATAAAAAAGTAGTCAAGATCATTGAAAATTTAAAGCAAAACAGAAAACCATCATATGGATTGATTAAGCGCAGATATAAATTTTACGATGCCGTTTTTCTAAATGTATTAAAAAATGAAAACACCAAAGGGGAATGGATCTTTAAGACATTTTATTCTAAGAATTCTGCAGAAAAAATGTTTAAATTTTTGGATGAGGAAACAGGATTTTTAGAAGAAATGAAAATCATGAGTTCCTTAATGTCCTGGACTTTTATAAAGAGTCTTTTTAGGACCTTAAAGATCTTTTAGAAGCACTTCTATAGTTTCTCTTACTTTTTTACTGTTCCAATTTGCCGCTCCTGCTTTATCCATGACAATTGACCCGGATCTATCTATTAAAAATGTCCTTGGTATACTGCTGACGTCAAAAACTTCGGGGTATTCTGTTTTGGGAATTTGTACATTAAAATCATATCCATTTTTATCCATAAAAGTTTTTAAAACATCTTCTTTTTCATTGGACACAAAATAAAAATCAATCTGATCTTTATAATCTTCATAAAGTTCTTGAAGGCTTGGCATTTCAGCAATACATGGTGGACACCAGGTCGCCCAAAAATTGATAAGGACAACCTTATTCCTTGATTGGTTAAAATCTACAGGTTCTCCTTTAATATCGACTAATTTCCAGCTGTAATCCTGAATACTATCCCGTTTTGCCTCTTTAACAACAGAGGGACTAATCAAAGCCAATCCTTTATTCAAGAAAACCTGAATGGGCTGCCTCGTTTGTGGAATGATCATTAAAGCAATTAATGCTATAAAAATCAGGTTCGTAATTTTTGATCTAGTTAATTTCATATAAAATTAAAAACTCCTGATTTGATCAGGAGTTTATTTTTTCTATAAATTATTTAGCGTTCTCTTTCTTTATTAAATTTAAAGCGGAACCTTCTTTATACCAATCAATCTGAGATTTATTATACGTATGATTTAGTTTTATGACATCTTTACTGCCATCTTTATGAACTACTTCGATAGTTAATTGTTTTCCGGGTGCGAAATCCTTAAGATCGATGAAATTAAAAGTATCATCTTCCTGTATCAGATCATAATCAGCTTCATTTACGAATGTTAATGCAAGCATTCCCTGCTTTTTTAAGTTCGTCTCATGAATTCTTGCAAATGATTTAACAATAACCGCAGCTACACCCAGATGTCTTGGCTGCATGGCTGCATGTTCTCTTGAAGACCCTTCACCATAATTATGATCACCTACTACCACAGTCTTAATTCCGGCAGCCTTGTAAGCTCTTTGTACATCAGGAACACCGCCATATTCTCCTGTAAACTGATTTTTTACAAAATTGGTTTGTTTATTAAAGGCATTGACTGCTCCTATTAAAGTGTTATTTGAAATGTTGTCCAAATGACCTCTGAATCTTAACCAGGGACCTGCCATTGAAATATGATCTGTTGTACATTTTCCAAAGGCTTTTATCAATAATTTTGCGCCTTTAATAGTGTTTCCTATAGGTTCAAACGGCGTTAGTAATTCTAATCTTTCTGAAGTTGGATTCACTGAAATTGTCACTTTACTTCCATCTTTAACAGGTTCTACATAACCATTTTCCTTAACTTCAAAACCTTTTGGAGGCAATTCCCAGCCTGTAGGTTCGTCTAACATGACTTCTTCACCTTTATCATTAATCAGCTTATCGGTTATAGGATTAAAATCCAAGCGACCAGCTATAGCAATTGCTGCGGTAATTTCAGGTGATGCAACAAAAGCATGAGTATTTGGGTTCCCATCTGCGCGTTTTGCGAAGTTCCTGTTGAAAGAATGCACGATACTATTTTTAGGTGCATTTTTAGGGTCACTGTAACGTGCCCACTGACCTATACAAGGCCCACATGCATTTGTAAATATTTTAGCATCCAGTTTTTCAAATACCTGAAGGATTCCATCTCTTTCTGCTGTATAACGAACCTGCTCTGAACCCGGATTGATACCAAATTCTGCTTTGGTTTTTAAACCTTTATCCAAAGCTTGTTGGGCTATGGATGCAGCCCGTGAAAGATCTTCGTAAGACGAGTTGGTACATGAACCAATCAGTCCCCATTCAACCTTCATTGGCCAATCATTGGTTTTTGCTTTTTCTGTCATTTCCCTTCCAACAGTTGTAGAAAGATCTGGTGTGAATGGGCCATTTAAAAGAGGTCCTAATTCAGATAAATTAATATCGATCACTTGATCAAAGTACTTCTCCGGATTCGCATATACTTCAGGATCTGCAGTTAAATGCTCTTTTATTTTGTTCGCAGCCTCTGCAACATCTTCCCTATCGGTGGCGCGTAAATATCGCTCCATAGAATCATCATAGCCAAAAGTTGATGTCGTTGCACCTATTTCTGCGCCCATATTACAAATGGTTCCCTTTCCTGTACAGGACATTGCTGTCGCTCCTGGTCCAAAATATTCCACAATGGCACCAGTTCCTCCTTTAACAGTTAATATTTCGGCTACTTTTAGAATAACGTCTTTTGGTGCTGTCCAGCCGGAAAGTTTCCCGGTTAACCTCACACCTATTAGTTTTGGAAACTTAAGTTCCCAAGCCATTCCTGCCATTACGTCTACGGCATCTGCTCCTCCTACTCCAATAGCCACCATACCCAATCCCCCGGCGTTTACCGTATGTGAATCTGTTCCAATCATCATTCCTCCCGGGAAAGCATAATTTTCAAGAACAACCTGATGTATGATACCAGCACCCGGTTTCCAGAAACCAATACCGTATTTATTTGATACTGAAGCTAGAAAATCAAACACTTCACTACTCACTTCGTTAGCTCTTTTTAAATCTTGTGCAGCTCCTTGTTTTGCCTGGATCAAGTGATCACAATGAACTGTTGTTGGAATAGCAACCTTGCTTTTACCTGCCTGCATAAATTGCAATAAGGCCATTTGGGCAGTAGCATCCTGACAAGCCACTCTATCCGGCGCAAAATCAACATAATCCTTTCCTCTTGTGAATGCTTTTTTTGGTATGCCATCCCAAAGATGTGAATATAAAATCTTTTCAGACAAAGTTAATGGCTTACCTACCACTTTACGAGCCTTATCTACACGCTCACTAATTTGACTGTAAACCTTTTTTATCATTTCAATATCAAAAGCCATATACTTATATTTTAGTTATTTTTTAGTCTTGCGAATTTACAAAAACGCCGTTAATTCTTAAAAGATTTGCAATGATTTACTGATTACATTGCCGAAATTTTAACTATTTATTAATATTAATCATTTTAAATAAATATTCTTGGTATAAATCAATCTAATATTATAAAAAAAATAAATTAATTATTTATAAATCTATTTATTATAAATTGTCTGTCTCTTATATCCATCATAGGCTTTTCGAAAACTCTATAAAGGACATAAGCCAACAAAATTGAGCTTGTAATATATGCTGAAGAATAACCTATAATTTCCAAATTTGATAACTCTTCTGAGGGAACTAAATGTTTTAAAAGTTGCAATATAATGGAATAGTGTAAGAGATAAATTGAATAAGAAATTAAGCTTATATATGTAACGGGAATGACAATGAATCGATTCATATTCTTAAGTTCAGAAAGAACCGGCAAACAGAATGCTATTGCAATTGAATTAATTGGCAAGTAAAATACATTCCAGAAAAAAGGGTTTGTTTCTATAAACACGCCCTGTTTTGGAATTATAAAATTCAGAATAAAGAAAATTAATACACCTATAACAAAACTTATCCAACTAAGTTTTTGCCATTTTTTAGGATTGATCATTGCAACATATGAGGCCAGCATGCCATAATATATGGCATCTATCCTGTAAATGGTCACTGATTTTAGATTGACATTCCAAAACATCATATCAGAAACTGGTGTCTTAAAACTATAAATGATCTTTGTTATTGTAAATAACAGTATTATAATGATAGTTACAAGACTAAATAGTTTTGCCTTGTCAATTCTGAACTTAAAACAAAACAAGAGATATAGTAATAGTGGCCCCAGAATATATGCAAATTCTTCAATGGGTAAACTCCAGGATTCACTGAAGAACAAAGGCATTTCCCAGGCAAAATTCTGAATGAAGAAAAAGTAATGCCATAAATTTTCAGGTAATTGCAATCCAAGAAAAATCATTAAAAAAATATTTAAAACCAATACCAAGTAATAATTCGGTAAGGTTCTAAACCATCTTCGAATCCAGAAATAGGTTACTTTATTAAAGTTAAAGTTTTCTTGGAGAAACATTTTTAATACAATTCTCCCAATTAAAAACCCGCTTAGAACAAAAAATATTTCAACACCTATTACCCCTGCAAGACTCAATAGATCCGGAATTATACCTTCAGCTTCGGGAACAAGCCAAAGTGCATGTGAAAAAACAACCAATAATATGGCGACTGCACGCATCACATCCAATCCAAAGATCCTTTTACTATAGTCTATTCTCATTAAGAAGCAATCTTTACAGGTAGAATATTATTGAAAATCTAAAGTAATGAAATAATTATTCCCGGAAAGATTTAAAGCCTATGTTTTGCTCTTAAAAATGAAATCCAGCTCATTCCGGAAATGCAAACATATCAATTTAATAATTGATGAAGTATGAATGGAGTAAATTAGGAAAAGTAATGTTTAAAATAGGCTCTTAATAACTTCAGCTTCAGTAATCCCTTCGGCATCAGCTTTATAGTTCTTAATAATTCTGTGTCTTAAAATGCTCATAGCCACAGCCTGAACATCTTCAATATCCGGAGAAAATTTGCCATTTATGGCTGCATGAGTTTTAGCCGACAATATTAGGTTTTGAGAAGCACGTGGTCCCGCTCCCCAGTCAATATAGTTCTTTACTAGTTCTGGCGCAGCATCACTATCAGGTCTTGTTTTTCCTACCAAAGTCACAGCATACTCAATGACATTATCGGCAACAGGAATTCTGCGTATTAAATGCTGAAAATCAATAATTTCCTGAGCCGTGAACAGGCTATTAACAGTTGCCATTTCATCATTAGTTGTCACTTTCACAACCTGCACTTCTTCTTCAAATGTTGGATAATCCAAATTGATAGCAAACATAAAACGATCTAACTGAGCTTCAGGTAAGGGGTAAGTTCCCTCCTGCTCAATTGGGTTTTGAGTTGCTAAGACAAAATATGGCAAATCTAATTTATAATGATGACCGGCAACAGTTACTGACCGTTCCTGCATGGCTTCCAACAATGCTGCCTGAGTTTTTGGAGGCGTTCGATTTATCTCATCAGCAAGAATAATATTCGCAAATACAGGTCCTTTTATAAACTTAAAATGTCTGTCCTCATCCAGAATTTCACTGCCTAAAATGTCACTAGGCATCAAATCTGGAGTAAATTGAATACGTTTAAAGTCAAGCCCAAGAGCCTGAGCAATGGTGTTAACCATTAATGTTTTTGCCAATCCTGGAACACCTATTAGTAAAGAGTGACCTCCGGAAAAGATGGATATCAAAATTTGATTTACAACATCATCCTGACCAACAATAACCTTGGCTATTTCGGTTTGAAGTTGCTTATATTTATTAACAAGTTGCTTGATTGCAGCTACGTCAGACATGATCTATTTTTTTAACCAGTTACTAGTAAATTCACAATCTCTATACTCTCCTATTATTTTAATATAGGTGTCCATGATCTTTTCATTCTGCCATTTCTCAATAGCCTTAAATTGTTTTTCCTGTAATGCTAAAGCTTTAATTTTTAGATAATCTCGAGCAAAATCGGCTTCATGTTCATCAATTCTATCTGTAACTGTCAGAATTTTAAATTTTGTATTGTTTATCCTGTCCTGGTCTTTAAGTACTAAACTTACTTCACCACTTTTAAGATTTTGAATTTGAGCATACAATTCAGGGTCCATTCTTGTTAATTCAAAACTATAATCCTGAGTTTCCGGATTGATCAACTGGCCACCATCCTGCTTTGTTTCTTTTTCATCTGAAAATTCTCTGGCAGCTTCCTTGAAATCCAATTCCCCATCAACTATTCGCTTACGAATTTTTTCCAGTTTATCTTTGGCCTCTCCAATGGTTTCATCACTTACGTCCGGCTTGATAACGATATGTCGTATGTCATATTCCTGACCTCTAATTTTGTCCAATTTTATGATGTGGTATCCAAAGTCTGTTTTAAAAGGTTCTGACACTTCATCTTCCTGCAAACGGAAAGCTACATCTCTAAATTCCTTGACCATTCTCGGTCTTTTTCTATTCAGAGTATATTTTCCTCCATTGGACCGTGATCCTTCATCCTCTGAATACAGAACCGCTTTGGTTGCAAAACTTGATCCGTTATCGACTACATCGGCACGTATTTGATTTAACAGGTCAATAACCTTTTGAATTGATTCCTGAGTTGGCTTAGGTTCTACAACAATTTGCGCTACTTTCAGCTCGGTACCAAAGGTTGGTCGTTCATCTTTAGGAATGTTATTAAAGAACTGTCTTACTTCTTCCGGTGTCACCTCAACATCTTCAATTATCTTTTGTTGCATTTGGGCGGCCAGTTTGTTGTTCTTGTTTATTTCAAACATTTCATCCCTGAAACTTTTTTCGTCATCTTTATTATAAAATTCCAGCAAACGTTCCATGGATCCGTTGGTTTGCTGTAAAAACTGACTTATCTGCTGATCAACGTAAGATCTAATTTCAGCAT
>CBDUIO010000135.1:0-7005 GCA_965367355.1 uncultured Flavobacteriaceae bacterium | reverse complement strand
TGGCCAAAATTAACCAACATTCCTAATTCTTTTTTTGTGGCTGTCAAATAGTTTTTAATTTGCGAATAAAAAATATTTGGTACTTGACTTACTGATTTTATTTCTAAAATAATCTTATCGTAACAGATAAAATCAGCTTTATAAAATTTATTTAGTTTTTCTCCATTATAATACACATTCAGTTTGACTTGGTTGTTAAAAGGTATTCCTGAATTGAAAAATTCCTTCTTTAATGCTTCTTCATAAATCGATTCTAAAAATCCTGCTCCAAGTTCGCGATGTACTTTCATACAAGCTCCAATAATTCTATAGCTTTCGTCTTTGTATAAAATATTTGTCTCGCTACTCATAATCAATTTGCGGAAATTCGATTTAAATTCGCATAATTGGACTTTTTAAAAATATCCCTGACGTTTTCTGTCTTCCATGGCAGATTCAGACCGTTTATCGTCACTTCTGTTTCCTCGCTCTGTTTGTCTCATTGCAGACACTTCATTAGCAATTTTCTCAACAGTGTCAGCTTCAGATTCAATACCTCCGGTAATTGTTATATCCCCTAGAGTTCTAAAACGTATTTTTTTTGTTACAATTTCTTCATGTTCTTCCAATTTTAAGAATTCTGAATTTGGTATCCAAGAGTCTTGTCTCCATACAACTTCTCTTTCGTGAGCGAAATATAGTGATGGTATTGATATGTTTTCCCGTTTTATATAGTTCCAAACATCCATTTCGGTCCAATTACTTATTGGGAACGCTCTAAAGTGTTCGCCTTCAAAATGTTTGCCATTAAAGATGTTCCATAGTTCCGGCCTTTGGTTTTTAGGATCCCATTGTCCAAAATCATCTCTATGGGAGAAAAAGCGTTCTTTAGCTCTTGCTTTTTCCTCATCACGCCTTCCTCCTCCAATAGCACAATCTACTTTGTTAGATTCTATAGCATCTAATAAGGTTGTTGTTTGAAGTGCATTTCGTGTAGCATTTTTTCCTTTTTCCTCTGCAACTCTTCCTTCGTCAATTGACTCTTGAACAGATCCAACAATAAGACTAACGCCTAATTCTTCAATTAAATCGTCTCTAAATTTGATTGTTTCAGGAAAATTGTGTCCGGTATCCACATGCATAAACGAAAATGGAATCTTTGCAGGATAAAATGCCTTTCTTGCCAAATGCGCTACAACAATTGAATCCTTACCGCCTGAAAATAACAAAGCGGGATTCTGAAATTGTGCCCAAACTTCACGAAGTACAAAAATGGCTTCGCTTTCTAATTCATCTAAGTAGTTTAAGTAATATTTACTCATAATTGAGTTTTAGTTTAGATTTTAAAAATTCTAATATTCTTTGAACTGCTTTGTCTACAGTTTCTTCTTCTGTTTTTATTTCGATGTCCGGATTTTCCGGTGCCTCGTAAGGCGCAGAAATTCCTGTCATATTCTTTATTTCTCCGGTTCTTGCTTTTTTATATAACCCTTTTACATCTCTACGTTCACATTCCTCAACAGATGTATTTATATAAATTTCGACAAAGTTAACATCTTTAACAATATTTTTTATGTTATCACGGTCTTTTTTGTACGGCGAAACAAATGCGGCAAGTACAACAACGCCTGCATCAATAAATAAATTGGCTATTTCTGCAATTCTACGGATATTCTCTGTTCTATCATCGGGAATAAAACTTAGGTCCTTATTGATTCCCTTTCTGATATTGTCGCCATCCAATGTATAAGTTTTAACACCTAGTTTGTAAAGCTCCTGTTCAACCACATTAGCAATTGTTGACTTCCCGGAACCTGACAAGCCGGTGAACCATATTAAAAAAGAACTATGCCCATTGCTTTTAATCCTATCCTTTTTAGATATATTGTAAGTATGCGGAATGATATTTTCTTTCATCTTTTATTTTTTAGGGAAAAAATATCTTCTGATTTTTCCCAGAGGTACTTTTAACCATAATCTTTCATGAACATAATATAGTATAAACTTGGTTACAGACTCCGTCAATGCTATATAAAGAGCAATTTCATCGAATGCATTTAAAATTACCCCTGAAATCACAAAAGTCATTATTGACGCTAAAACTCTCCAGGATATGGTTTTATATAATGTCTTTCTCGGAGTAATAACGCCATCTTTGAGAGAAAATTGCCATATGCGTTCATGAAAATAATATGCTCCCAGTTTTAAAAGAAACTCGATTAATCCAATTTTAATTGCGTGATCAATACTACAGTTTCCATTAAGACAGGTTATGAATAAAACAACAAGTATTGTATCTGTTGTCGCAATGAAACGCCAGGAAATTCCTTTTATGATACTGCGTAAGTGAGATTCTTTTTTGTAGGTTGCCATAAAAGTTATTTACTAACTAAAAACCAAGGATTTAATAGGTTTTGCTTATTGTAAAGTAATGGTTTGTTAGTTTCTTTTGAAATTACTTCAACACCAACAGCATTGCAAATGGCTTGTCCCGCAGCGGTATCCCATTCCATAGTTGGAGCATATCTCGGATACACATCTGCGTTGCCTTCAGCAACCAAACAAAATTTTAAGGAACTTCCTTTAGATACGATTTCAACGTCGTTTCCGTTCTTTTTTAATTCATCAACAAAATCCAGAGTTTCCTGACTCATGTGAGAGCGGCTGCCAACTACTTGTATTGGATTTGGGTTAATTTGCTTAGGTTGAAGCTCTAAAGCTTTTTCCAAAAGGTCATCAATGGTTGTGGTATGCTGAACTAAAACAGATTTATAGGCTTTTTTTGTAAGTACATCGGAAAAATAAATTGTTCTTATAGCAGGAACATAAATTACACCTAATATTGGTGAGCCTTTTTTAACTAAGGCAATGTTTACCGTGAACTCTCCATTTCGCTTTATAAATTCCTTTGTGCCGTCAACCGGATCGACAATCCAACATGTTTCCCATTTTTTTCGCTCATCATAATCAATCTGCTTGTTTTCTTCCGAAATAATGGGGATATCGGTTGGTTTAAGATGCGTGTTAATAATATCATTAGATTTTTTATCAGCCAGGGTTAAAGGCGATTTATCATCTTTATATTCAACTTCAATCACAGAATCATAAACTCCCATAATTGCTTTTCCGGCTTCTAATGAAGCTTTTATAGCTATTTCTAAATTATTGTTTATCAACATACCAATCATATATTTTCTTAATTCCATCTTCCAGTTCGACCGTATGCTTCCATCCTAATTTATGAAGTTTAGTAACATCCGTTAATTTACGCAATGTGCCATCTGGTTTATCAGAATTAAAAATCAATCTACCTTTGAACCCAATTATCTCCTTTATAGTTTCTGCTAAATCCATTATTGAAATTTCTTTTCCTGTACCAATATTGATATGCGTATTTATTATTTCTATTTGATCTTTTTTATAGGTGTCAGGAAAATTTCTGTTCTCCATTAAAAACACGCAAGCGTCCGCCATGTCCTCAGACCATAAGAATTCTCTTTTGGGTTTTCCTGTTCCCCAAATCTCAACACTTTCCCCGGTAACACCAAACTTCAATAAATACTTTTCCGCTTCTTTAATGGTCTTGGAATTAGTGTCTATTACAACCTCGTCAAACTTGGATTCACTTAGTAATTTAGCTAAATGGATCTTTCTTATAAGTGCAGGCAGCACATGAGATTTTTCCAGATCAAAATTATCATTAGGACCATATAAATTTGTCGGCATTACTGAAATAAAATTTGTGCCGTACTGGATATTATAACTTTCGCACATTTTGATTCCAGCAATTTTGGCAATGGCATAAGGTTCGTTTGTATACTCAAGTGTGTCTGTGAGCAAATACTCCTCTTTCATTGGCTGAGGGCAATTCTTAGGATAAATGCAAGTACTGCCCAAAAACAGTAATTTCTTTACCCCGTTTAAATAACTTTGATGTATCACATTATTCTGGATCATCAGGTTTTCGTAGATAAAATCGGCTCTATAGGTGTTATTAGCTACAATACCCCCAACCTTAGCCGCTGCTAAAATGACATATTCGGGTTTTTCAGACTGAAAAAAATGAGATACGCTTTTCTGGTCTGAAAGATCAAGCTCATCGATAGTCTTTAAGATTAAGTTTTTATATCCCTTTGATTTTAAATTATTTAAAATAGCACTTCCGACCAACCCTTTATGACCAGCGATATAAATTTTCGAATTTTTTTCCATTAATTTCTACTCAAAATAATTCTTAATTCTATATCCACCTTCCTGAAGGTATTGTTTTTTTGTCATTAACTTAAGATCGCTTGCCATCATATCATCAATCAAAGCTTCTAAATCATATTTAGGCACCCATCCTAGTTTCTCTTTTGCCTTTGTAGCGTCTCCAATTAACAAATCCACTTCTGTGGGTCGGAAATATTTTTTATCCACGGCAATGACCTCTTTTCCAATTTTCAGCTGATATTTAGGGTTACTACATGATTTCACATATCCTTTTTCATTAGGTCCGCTTCCTGTAAATTCAAGTTCTACTCCAATGTGCGCAAAACACATTTTAACAAAATCTCTGACTGTTGTAGTCTTTCCGGTTGCAATTACCCAGTCTTCAGCTTCATCTGCCTGAAGAATCATCCACATCATTCGTATATAGTCCTTAGCGTGTCCCCAATCTCTTTGGGCATCCAGATTCCCCAAAAATATTTTCTCCTGCAAACCTAAGGCTATTTTTGATGTTGCTCTTGTAATTTTTCTGGTCACAAATGTTTCCCCTCGTATTGGCGATTCATGGTTGAATAATATACCATTGCAAGCATATATTCCATAAGCCTCACGATAATTAACCGTAATCCAATAGGCATACATTTTTGCTACTGCATATGGACTCCTGGGGTAAAAAGGCGTTGTTTCTGTCTGGGGTACTTCCTGTACTTTCCCATATAGTTCTGATGTAGAAGCCTGATAGATTCTTGTTTTCTTTTCCAGTCCAAGAATTCGGACTGCCTCCAAAATTCTTAAAGTACCTATTCCATCTGCATTAGCTGTATATTCCGGCATTTCAAAAGAAACATGGACATGGCTCATAGCTGCCAGATTATAGATCTCATCCGGTTGTACCTCTTGAATAATTCTTATTAGATTAGTGCTGTCGGTTAGATCTCCATAATGTAAAAAAAAGTTTTGGTTTTCCACATGCGGATCCTGATATAAGTGGTCTATTCTATCTGTGTTGAACAAAGAAGACCTCCTTTTGATTCCATGTACTTCGTATCCTTTTTTTAAAAGGAACTCACTTAAATAAGCGCCATCCTGACCTGTTACTCCTGTTATTAATGCTACTTTTTGACTCAAATTATATTAATTTATTAAAAATTATACTTATTTCAATTTTTCTTGCTCTTGGTTTTATTTTTCTAATAATTTGTCTTTGGTTCCAAATTTATTTATCAATGAAAATAAATCAATCTCTTTGAAAATATATACAACTAAAACCAATAATGAGGTAATTAATGCCGCCCAGATTTTGTATTCGCTATAAAAGGATCTAAGTTGTATTGGAGCCGAAAAATCATTTAAAACACCTATTATTACTTTCTTATCTTCGAGCTCTTTTTGGAGTTCTGTAATACTGAATTTTATTTTATTTTGTTCTTCAAATAGCTGAAATTCCTTAGTGTCTGTTTTATCCCTATTATTTGATAAGTTTAAATTTAAAGTTGTTTGATCATTATTATCTGTTTTGGCTGCCCCATAATAATCTCTTAGTAGCTCAAGATATTGTTTTTGTAATTCATCAGATTTGTCAAGAGAGGATTTATTCGCCTCAATTTTTTCATTAATTGTTTTTTCGAATTTTCTTTTTTCTTCTTTAAAAAACTTATTGCTTTCCAATGAAGAAACTATTGCTTCAGTTAAACCGTTAAATGCTTGCGGGTCCAAAGATTCTACTTTAATCGTTTGAATAGGCGTTTTTTCTTTATCATATTGATCCATAAAATCAGTAAATGATATTAATAAAGTAGAATCTACTTCTTTAATAAAACCATAATATTCTTTCAGTAAATCATTTCTATTCTTATTATCCAACACATCAAAACCAATTAATTTTGAAGCTTTAGATTGAGGAATATTTAATTGTACACTTAATCCAATAGAATCTCTATTACGTGCTAAGGAATTATATCTGGAAATATTATTGTAAAGTAATTTTCCAGTATTATAATTTTGTTCAATAATTAAGTTAGATTGGTAGATAGGGTCTGATATTTTATCTAAAAAAAAGAACAATCCAAAAATTAAAACTCCAAAACCTATTATTTTAAAATAATGTTTTTTAAAAATGTTCAATACGAGAAATATAAAAACCGTTGCTTTCCCTATTAAAAAATATAATCCTTTAAAAAGTTGACTAATGAGTTCAAATAGTTTTTTAAAGAATTTTTCAAAATATATGAATACAGTTCCTAATTCTATTTCATCTTTATTGTCAGGTTGAATATTATTGTCCATTATTATTTATTAAATATTTGTTGCAAAATAGTTCTTGTTATTAAATAAGTTGGTCTAACACCAGAGGTTCCCAATCCTCCTGAGGCTAAAGTGCTTCCTGTTTCTAAAGGATTGTCACTGGCATAATATGCATATCTTACTTTAACCTTTGAATTTATGTTTCCTCTTACTTTTGAAGCCGCCTGTATGGCTTTTTGGTAATGGGCGCCTTCCATTTCCAACCCTATGACATTCCAGGTTGAATTATGGAAAAATTTTAGTATTTCCTTATTCTGCAATGAGGTTCCCAGAACTGTTATCATAGCTCCTTTATATACGTCAACACCCTGTCCTTCAAGATCTTTAATCTTTAACTGGTTTTTAAAAGGATAATTATCTGCTGTACCTTCAAAAATATGAGCTGAAGGGATCATAATATCACCTTTCCCTCCTTTTAAAATTCCTGCTTTACCCATAATAGATACTGAATCAACATTTAAATGGATCTTTGTATTCCCTTCTTTAAAAGGCTTTAAAAGCTCATCTATGGTT
>CBDUIO010000134.1:0-7028 GCA_965367355.1 uncultured Flavobacteriaceae bacterium | reverse complement strand
ACTTCGGTTTTTTTAAATAAATAAATTGTTATTTCAAATTATGATGTGTTAATATCTAACCCATCCAAAAATAACTGTTTGTGAAGCTCCAATTCCGTTAGGATTTGTTCCTGGATTGGTTTCAGATGGAGTATATAAAATTGCGATTTCCCAGCCATAAGCACCTTCAAATATTCCAGAACTCAGATTACCATTGTAGGAGCCCATTCTGTAAAACCAGGAATTCCCTTGTTCATCGTAATTGAATGGTTCATTTTGTGCTTCAACCCACAATTGGTCTGATTCTACACTATAAAATCCAGATCCATATCCTGCATAATCAGGCGCACAGAAAACTGGATAGTATTCAGAATAAACATTGTCTCCTAACCAATTACCGGTTGCATAGGTAAATCCTGTACCACCAACTATGTTTGCAAGGCATTCGGTAGGATCATCAGGTGCATAAGGTCCAAAGCAAGGAACAAATTCACCAGGTTCACAAGAACTACCACCAATTGGAACAATTTGTAAATCATAATTTAAAAACATTAATACAGGATGCCATCGACTGCGAGGTCTTCTTAAATTGTCGTATTTCAGAAACTCCTCACCAGGGCCAGCCTTGAATTTATTAATATCAGATTCTGACATTCTATTGGCAATAAATTCCGGTATTTCCGGTACTTCATATTCCTGAACTGCCTGTTCGGAATATTCGGGTTCAATGATGACTTCTTTCTCGCAAGAAATTAAAAATACACTGAGAAAGAGTAGACTCGAAAATAAAATTGAAACTCTCATGACTTTTTGATTTTTACTTAAAGTTCTGGAGTTCTTTTAAAAAAGTGTTTTTTCTAAGTCCCAAATTCTTACTTCTGTGTACTAGGATAATGATCTTTTGTCAATTCACTAGGACGTATTCCAAATTCTTCATAAAAACTGGTACTAAAATGAGCCGGATTTTTAAAACCAACCTCAAAGGCAGCTTCAGAAACATTGTGTGAGCCATAAAGAAGTAAATGATGAGCATAATTAAGCTTTAATCGCTTTAAATATTTATAAACACTAGTGCTTGTAAGTGTTTTGAATTTCTTGTACAATTGTGTCCTGCTCATTCCCATTTGTTGACATAAATAGGTGATTTCAAATTCTTCTTCTGAAATATACTTTTTTAGATGCTCATGTATCCGGTTTATAAAATCATCAGATTCTTCAGGAGGTTTTATGTTAAAATATTGAACAGGAAACTTTGAATAGTGCTCCTGAATACTTTTTCTTTGTTGTATAAGATTATTAATCTTTAAGATTAATTCTTCTTTATTAAATGGTTTAGGAAGGTATTCATTTGCACCTAGCTTTAAACCTGCTAATTTTGATTTCAAATCTGCTTTGGCAGTTAACAATATTATGGGAATATGGCTGGTTCTAAGGTCAGATTTTAACATTCCCAATAATTTAAATCCGTCTATTTCCGGCATCATGACATCACTGATAATTATATCAGGTAAAATTTGAGTGGCTATATCAAATCCAATGCGACCATTCTCTGCATGAACAAGTTTAAATAGATCGCCTAATACAAAACGGATAAATTTTGCCATTTCCATATTATCTTCGACTAAAAGGATTGTTTCACTTTGAGAGAATGGACTATTTTCATCACTCAAAACCTCTAATTTTGAATGGGCAGGGGCAGGATTAGTTTGAATCTCAATTTTAGGAGCATTTTGTTTAAATGGGAATAACAGTTTAAAAGTTGATCCTGAATTTTTCTTACTTTTTAGTTGAATGTCTCCATTCATTAAGTTCATGTATTCTTTAACAATGGAAAGGCCTATACCAGTCCCTTCTACATAACCCGAATCTGTATTTGGAATTTGATAGAACTTGTCAAAAATGTATTGTATTTTATCTTCAGGAATTCCACATCCGGTGTCCTTAATCGATACTGAGAATATTGGATTATATGCTTTATCTTTTTCTATTTCTTCAAATTTAAGGATGACATCAATATGTCCTCCCTTACCTGTATTTTTTATAGCATTACTCAATAAATTATCCAGAATTTGCTCGAACTTTTCGAGGTCCAGGTCTGCTTCAATTTTGTCTAAACAATGTGTGTTCAACTCAATCCCTTTAACGCTAGTTAAGGATTCATACGAAGCTGCAATATAATTTACCAGTGTTCCAACGTCAACATTATTAAGATTTAACTCTAAAGTACTTGATTCAATTTTAGCTAGATTCAGCATTTGATTTACTAGCTTCAATAGTTTTGTTGAATTGCTCAGAATTGCATTAATGAGTCTTGACTGGTTATGTGTTTCTTGCTTTAAAGCATTCGCCGAACCCATAATTATAGTGAGAGGTGTCCTAAATTCATGGGAAATATTAGTATAGAATTGGTTTTTAATTGAATTTATTTCAGATAATTTCTTCTTTTCCGCATCCTGAAATTGGGTTTTTTCCTTAATATAAGTTGATATAAATGACATTAATGAAAATGACATCCAGATAATGTTTATGCTAAGAAAAGTGAAGTTAATCCTTGGTGTCATGCTGGGATGCACAATCAGGTAAGGTTTAAGAATTATTGCCGCCAGAATTGTAATGGCATAAATAATAAACAATGTATTTGCCCATTTTACCTTTTCCATTAATACAGATGACATTCCTGCGGTTAACCCAACAATAAAAATTCCTCCGCAATGCTCAAGTCCACCACATAAAAGAATAAATAAACCTGCGGTTAAAATAATTCCTATTAGAAAATACAAGTTATAAATCTCAATTTTTGGATTTCTATACAGAGGTATAATGACTATATACTGAACAATTAGTGCAAGACCAAAATAACCAATAATGTCAGCTTCTAAAATAAATGCCAGTATTGTAAGTAATATAATTGCGATAGCCGAAAATATGGACCAATTGAACAATAACTTTTTTCGCATTAGTTCTTTGTCACTTATTCCGGGTATATCAAGGAATTTATCTAACTTTTTTGGTATGTTGTTAAACCACTTGGACACATCTCAGGCTTTATTAAAAATAATGAAAAAATGACTTTAATTAAGAAAAACGTATTGATTTTATATAAGACAAAGCAAGGTTATTATACGTAAACTCATGTGATATTAATTGTTGCAAACTCCATTTTTAATCATATGAACGCTTTAATATCCCAGAAAATCCTCTGAATATAAAATGAAAAATACTAAGAAACTGAAGTTTAAGCTTCGGTTTTTTGCCATATATTTTGTTAATTTTTAATTCGAGATCTGGGTCAATTCAGAATACCCCAATAGTTTTCCATTTTTATTAAAGGTTTCAGATTTTACCATACCAACACCTTCTGCAATCCAGTCCTTAGCCATGTTGGTCTGCTTAAGTCCCATTTTAACTTCGGTAGTATAGCTAATCACATAGCAATCAAAAGTCCCCGCTGAGGTTGTTACAGATTCCCTGGCATCAACCTTTCTATCTGTTAAATTCATGGTCATATTCATGTTAAGCCCTCCCATTTTTATGGTCATGATCATAGCTGCATCTTTTAATGCCTGTCCAACCGTTAAGTTGTTTGGAATTTCAATATTGGTCCCTGTTACATCCAGTTCCATGTCCTTATACTGCTCCAATAATTCCGGGCTTACCAGGGAATTGAAATCGATGGAAATGGCATCATTTTCACAAGTAATATCGTAACTGGTAGTTGTGACCTCTTTGCCTTTGTCATCATGTATTTTTGTATTGAATGTCGCAGTATTGTTGGTGACATTGGTAATATTGTAATCTACAACTGCTGATTTCTTACCCTTTTTATCATAAGTGGTAATTTGAAATGTCTTGCCTTCAATAAAAGGATAATATTTACTGCAGGAGTTCTGGCCGTAGCTTAAAGTGCTTATAAAAAAAACACTTAGGAAAATTGAAATTATATGTTTCATGATATTATTGTTTTACAAATTCAACGCGTCTGTTTTGAGCCTTTCCTTCAGTTGTGGAATTATCTGACACCGGAACAGATTCCCCTTTTCCATCGGTAGCTAACCTGTCACCTGATACCTTGTATATATTAATTAATGCACTTTTAACAGCTTCTGCACGTGCTTTTGACAATTTTAAATTGGCATCATCTGGACCATCGGCATCTGTATGACCCACAATTAATAGGTTTATAGACTCATCCTGCATCAATACCTGTGAAATTTGCCTTATAATACCTAGAGATTGTGGTTGGATATTGGCTGAGCCTGAATCGAATAAAATACCATTTGTAGAAATTTTTCCTTCAGAAATTAACTGTCTTCTTAAATCGACTCCTCCTTCAGCAACTTTTAAATTACTTATAAATATTCGTTCTTCCCCATCCTTGAAATTATTGATATGGAATTTTAAGTATTTAAGCACATTCAGCTCTTCTATAAACCTGGGGATATCGACATATTTCACTTCATTGATCCACAATCTGTAACGGTTTTTTGTGACCGAAATGGAAATATGCGGTTTGTTTAATACTTCATCCCTAATATCTGCTTTAATATCGGTATTTATGGCTCCTACATTCCGATTGAAGTAATTCTTTACCCTGAGCGAAAAAGCGCCATACTGCCCGAACGGAATTTCGGTTTGTGCATAATGATTCGTACCAACATTAAATGTATTGTTGTCACTTAATATAATAGACATTCTGGCGGTAGACGAGGTTTGTCTTCCAATACCCTGAGCAACTACATCAAATTCAATGGAAAAATCCTCTGGCAGGTCTTTGACATCCGGAACATAAAAAACACCATAACCTGATTTTAGCTCAAACCAGTTTCCTTCAACATTATTGATCTTTACAACTTCGCCTGTGGCATTGGTATTCCATTTACTGGGGAAATCACCAATAAAATCCTGCGAGAAATCATCAAAAAACAATTGTTTATCACCTGGAACAAAATCGAATTTGCTGTATACCTCCAGACCATCAGAAATATTGACATTATTGCCTTCCATTGTCTGATTTCTGCCTTGACTCGTATTAGGTGAATCGTTTGGCAGATCGACTGAAGGCGAGTCCGGAGATTCGTTTTTGTTGGATTGATCTTCAGGATTCAAAATGGAATCCATTCCCTTACTGGTTTCCTTTTCTACCTTCTGTTCAAGCTTTCGCTCAACAGTACGTTCAGCTCTCTTTTTTAGTTTTTTTAAAAGTTGTGCATTGGAATGAGGTGCACAAAATACAAGAGCGATAATAAGAAATATCGCCTTGATTGGTTTAGCGGTTGGTAACATAATTTTAATGGATTAATGATTACTAAAGTTAAAAAAAAATTGTTCACCTTTTACATAATCTATTGAAAGTGAATCGATTTTATTTTAAAAAGCGTCACTGATTTAGGTAAAACTAGGCAAGGTTTTTATTTCCGGTTATATCTTATGTATCTATTTGTATAAGATATGTAACATGCGCTGTATAAAAGAAAAACTCAATACAGTTTTATCTGTATTGAGTTTTTTAAATGACTTCTTATCAAGGGATATTATTATAAAAAATAGTTATGACTTTACATATAACTCTCCACTTGATAAGGCCTTTTCATAATTGGCCAGAACCGAGTTCTTATGGTTAAAGAATTTTTTCCCATCGGCTCTCTCCAGTTTGACATCTATTCTGCCATATTTGTTTTCAAGAACTTCAGTGACAATGACCTCTAAATTATGGACGCTTTTGTATGAGGCAATACTCCCTCTTTTGACTAAAAAATTTAATCTCGGAAAATCAATGTGATTGTATTTTTCACCTTTATTTTTGTTAATGACTAAAATGTCACCAACTTTTGGTTTGTTCTGAACAGGTAATTCATTATTTCCCCAGGAAACCATTATAAATGATAAAATTGCGATAAAAGTAAAATAAAGACTCTTCATAGTATTTAAATTAAGTTATTGATAAAAATGACCTCTCAAAAATAAATAATATGCAATATTCTTAAAAATATTTTAACTAATATTTAAGAATCTGATATTAAGACTTGTTAGTTTTAGTTCATTTGATACATGACAACACTTTTGCCATCGCCTTTAACCACAAGTTCCAGATTTCTGTCCTTATCCAGATTATCCATTTCCGGGGAAGAATTACCATAGATAGGAAAATTAGGTATTAGCTTGCCTTGACTGTCAAACAAGTACATTTTATTGGATTGCAGATCGGAGAATCCTACATAAATCTTATCGTTTAAATAGAATATTTTAGGAGCCGAATAATTTCCGAAGTCCAGATCCACCTCATTGCTTTTTATTTTTAGCTTATTTTCAGCTAAAGTGACCAATGTCTTGCTGGTAGCGGTCATATGATGATTTGCAGGCAACAGCAGGTTTTGATAATTAACTCGTCCTTTTTGATCAACCTGAACCAATTGACCCTTGGTATTGGTAAAACTGAAGTAATTTTGATACAGGTATATCTCGTTATCAGAAAAATTGAATTCCTGTTTTACCTGTACCCTAATTTTTCCCAATCGGTCTAGGATTATCAGTTTTTTTCCTGCTGCAAAAACGATATAGTCCTTAGTGCCAATCCTCAAATGTTTTGGTTGTGTTGTTATTTTTCCACTTGAATTTTTAAAATTAAAACCCCTCACCGTTTTTCCTTTTATATCCATCATAAGTGTTTCTTTTCCCTGAACAACAAAAAACCTGTATTTTTTCCGGTTGTCATAATCAAAGACTGCTAGTGGTTGGGTTATTTCGTCATTGAATTTAATAGGGAACGGACTCACATCATTGCCATTTCTGTCAAGCACATAGACACGCTTAGGAGTTGCGAAGGCTAGTTGAAGCCTTCCGTTTTTATACATGTCAATTTGTTCAATTTTACCCAATACAGGACCATTGAGTTGCTTTTTCCATAACACTTTTCCACGATTGGAAATCAGATAAACATTGTTTTTTACATCCTGAACTATAATCTCCTTTTGACCGTTCCTGTGATTTTTTACTATTTGTGGCGTGTTTAAGATATCTTCACTCAGAACGATATTGAATTGCTCGGTTAT
>CBDUIO010000133.1:0-7072 GCA_965367355.1 uncultured Flavobacteriaceae bacterium | reverse complement strand
GACAATGATATTGAACGCACTTATAAATTGATGAAACAATGCATGATCGATCTAGGTGTATTAAAGGCTGAAATGGTTTAATCCGGTTTGCCTTTAACGCGTTCCCAAAAAACGATTAAATCTTCACTGGATGGTGGTCTTCCATTGAATGGCAATATATTCCAACGATCCTCATCTTTATAAATTGTAAAGCTAAAAACTGATGAATTAGGGTCCTTGGAATTCAATAAAGGATAACGCAGATCATTATATCGATACTGACCAACAGAATCCAATGGAATTATATTATAATACCCATTGCTGAACCATGCTAATGTTTGTATGTCCTTATTAGAGACTGGCACTAGCTCATGATTTTTGGGCAATTGCTGCCAGTCTGAAAACCGATTACTTTTATCGAATAACGAGTAAAACGCAACGTGATAAGCATTTTCATTCTCGGCAATACCGTACCACAAAACATTATTGAAAATTGATGGCTGCGTTTGAAATCTTGTAAATGAAATCTCATTTTTTTCAAGAGATCTTTTAAACACATTATTTATATAGATCTTATTTATCAAGGTTAACAGCATATACAATGAACTTATTCCTATTCCAATGTTGTTCCATAGCCTTCTTCTGTTGCTGGATCTTCTAAAGAACATCACAATTATCAGACAAAGCAAAAATGGCAAGGTATAAGCAGGATCGACTACAGAAATATTGTTGACTGCAACCCGATAATTTGAAAATGGTAAGAACAATTGAGTTCCGTAAGGCGTAAAACTATCTAATAAAGGATGTGTGAAAATAGAGAAGAAGAACAACATTATCCAATCCTTTCTGGTAGTACTGTTTTTTCGTTTTCCGGTATTATATAACCAATAGACCAGATAACCCAGCGTGAATGATGCCAAAATAGCAAAAACAATGGAGTGCATAAATCCCCTGTGAAAAGCCATGGAATCAATTTCATTTTGAAACAACCAGCTGCCAACAAAAACATCGAGGTCGGGAATAGTTCCGCCAATTGCTCCAAAAAGCAAAGCCTTATTCCCAATTTTCTTACCCAGAGCAGCTTCACCACAGGCTGCTCCCAGTACTATTTGAGTTAATGAATCCATAATTATGAAAACAAAAGTACACAACTTAATCTATAAAAAAACCACTTCGCATAGAAGTGGTTTTTTTGTCTAGACTATTAAATAGAACTTATTTCAGATCAAATCTGTCGGCGTTCATTACTTTAACCCAGGCATTGACAAAATCTTTAACAAACTTTTCCTTGTTATCATCCTGGGCATAAACCTCAGCGTATGATCTAAGAATTGAGTTTGAACCAAAAATTAAATCAATTTTTGTAGCGGTCCATTTGGTTTTTCCGGTTTTACGATCACAAATTTCGTAAATTCCTTTACCACCTGGTTTCCACTTATTTGACATATCTGTAAGATTTACAAAGAAATCATTCGTTAGAGAACCTACCTTATCGGTAAATACACCATGTTTTGTTCCGCCATGATTTGTTCCCAGCACTCTCATTCCTCCAATAAGAACTGTCATTTCAGGAGCAGTTAGCCCCATTAGTTGCGTACGATCGAGCATCAACTCTTCCGGACTTACAACATACTCCTTTTTCAACCAGTTTCTATATCCATCTGCCAGAGGCTCTAATGGTTCAAAAGATTCCGCATCGGTCATTTTGGCTGTTGCATCGCCTCTACCGGGTGCAAAAGGAACTGAAATATTCATTCCTGCATTTTTTATTGCTTTTTCAATGCCTACATTACCAGCAAGTACTATAGTATCGGCAATACTAATTCCAAATTCAGACGCAATAAGTTCAAGCACTGATAACACTTTAGATAATCGCTTAGGTTCATTTCCTTCCCAGTCTTTTTGAGGAGCCAATCGAATACGAGCACCATTGGCACCACCTCTAAAATCTGACCCTCTGAATGTTCTTGCACTATCCCAGGCAGTAGAAACCATTTCTGAAATACTAAGTCCAGAATTCGCGATTTTTGCTTTAACAGCATCTACATTATATCCTTTTTTACCTTGAGGAACAGGATCTTGCCAAATCAAATCTTCTTTTGGAACATCAGGCCCAAAATAACGTTCTTTTGGTCCCATATCGCGATGGGTTAATTTAAACCACGCTCTCGCAAAGGCATCAGAAAACCCGTCAAAATCTTTCATGAATTTTAATGAGATCTCTTTATATTTCGGATCCACCTTCATAGCCATATCAGCATCGGTCATAGCAGGATTATGTCTGATAGAGAAATCCTCAACATCAACCGGCTTGTCTTCTTCTTTAATGCTAACCGGTTCCCATTGCCAGGCTCCTGCAGGACTTTTAGTTAATTCCCACTCATGATTAAACAACATTTCAAAATATCCGTTGTCCCACTTTGTAGGCTCTTTGGTCCACGCTCCTTCTAAGCCACTGGTCACCGTATCTGATCCTTTTCCTTTTCCTGTTGGATTGGACCAACCAAATCCTTGCTCTTCCACAGGTGCGGCTTCGGGTGCAGGACCTAATATACTGGCATCTCCGTTTCCGTGCATTTTCCCTACAGTGTGTCCTCCGGCAGTTAAAGCTACTGTTTCTTCGTCGTTCATAGCCATACGCTTAAAAGTTTCACGCACTTGGGCAGCAGTTTTCATTGGATCCGGTTTACCGTTAACACCTTCAGGATTCACATAGATCAATCCCATTTGAACAGCAGCCAATGGATTTTCCATAGTAGAAGGACTGTCAACATTCTCATACCGTTCATCACTAGGAGCCAACCATTCTTTTTCAGCACCCCAATAGATGTCCTTTTCCGGACCCCAGATGTCTTCGCGACCAAAAGCAAAACCAAATGTCTTTAATCCCATGCTTTCATAAGCTATATTTCCAGCAAGAATGATCAAATCTGCCCAGCTTACTTTATTACCATATTTTTTCTTAATAGGCCAAAGCAATCGTCTTGCTTTATCCAGACTAACATTGTCAGGCCAGGAATTAAGTGGTGCAAATCGTTGGTTTCCGGTACCACCTCCTCCTCTTCCATCAGAAATTCTGTAAGTTCCCGCAGCATGCCACGCCATACGAATCATTAATCCGCCATAGTGTCCCCAATCTGCTGGCCACCAGTCTTGGCTGTCGGTCATCAGATCACGCAGGTCTTTTTTTAATGCCTGTACATCTAATTTTTTTAATTCTTCTCGATAGTTAAAACTTTTCCCTAATGGGTTGGTTTTAAAATCATGTTGGTGTAAAATGTCGAAATTTAAAGCATTAGGCCACCAATCCATAACCGATTTTTCTTCGGCTGTATTGCTCCCATGCATTACCGGACATTTTCCGTTTTTTGAACTGTTCATACGTTAAATAATTAAGTTTTAATTTAGTCTTATCATTAATTCTTAAAGTTAATAATAAGCAACTAAAAAACCGAATAACTTTATCTTTTTAAATTATTATAAAATTGATAAAATTTATGGAATATGAAATTACTATAGTATTATGTAATAAAAAACCGCTTCATTCACGAAGCGGTTTTTCAGTTAACCAAAATAAAATATTACCATTACATAGGTAATACAACCGAATCAATTACATGAATAACACCATTTGAGTTGTCTAAATCTGCTGCAATCACTTTAGCTGAGTTACCATTCTCATCTGTGATGTAAACAGAACCATCTTTTAACAGAGCGGTTAAATTTCCTCCATTTACAGTTGGAATTGTCGCTGTACCTTTATTTTTATTTACAAGATTTATTACATCAGTAGCCATGAATTTCCCTGAAACAACATGATACTTCAAAATCGCCTGCAAAGACCCAATGTTTTCTGCTTTTAATAAGGATTCTAAAGTGCCTTCAGGTAATTTTGCAAAGGCATCATTTGTTGGGGCAAATACTGTAAATGGTCCTGCGCTTGTTAAAACTCCCACCAGATCGGCAGCTTTTACTGCAGCAACCAAAGTAGTATGTGCATCAGAACTTATGGCTGTTTCAACAATATTTTTGTCTTGTGCCATTAAACTGGTTCCAAATAGTAATGAAAATGCAACCACAAATACTTTTAATAAATTTTCTGTTCTCATAATGAATTTTTTAATTGTTTATATTTTTTGTTTAACAAATATACTTTTTTATTAAACATGTAAGTTTTATTTATTATAACTTTAACTATTATAGTTAATTTCTGTTAATTGATTAAAGAAAAAAATATTGTCATATTAAATGAAGGTTTTAGATTAAATAATATTTTAATTATTCCTATTTTTACAACAATCTTAAAAATTTAATAAATGGCAACAGTAACACTAAAAGGAAACGCAATTCACACCTCCGGAGAATTACCAAAAGTTGGAACAAAAGCACCAGACTTCAAATTAACCGCAACAGACCTCTCAACTAAATCGTTAAGAGATTTTGCAGGCAATAAACTAGTACTTAACATATTTCCTAGTATTGATACAGGAACATGTGCCGCATCTGTAAGACAATTTAATCAAGAAGCCAGCGAATTAGGCAATGCCAAAGTATTATGTATTTCACATGATTTACCTTTTGCTCATGCTCGTTTTTGTGGAGCTGAAGGATTAAAGGATGTTGTAAGTCTTTCAGATTATAAAGATGGTAGTTTCGGGAAATCCTATGGTGTAAACTTTATAGATGGTCCACTAGAAGCACTATTATCCAGGAGCGTTGTTGTAATTGATGAAAATGGAATAATCCAGTACACAGAGCAGGTTCCGGAAACCGTTGATGAACCGAACTACAAAGCTGCTTTAGAAGCACTATATGATTAAATGCCTAATAAAGAATCGTTTTTTAAAAATAGATTAAAGAGCATTTGGTTTGCGTGTAAAGGCGCAGTCTTACTTTTAAAAACCGAGGCAAGCATACAAATCCAATTTGTTATTGCCCTTTTGGTAATTTTCGCCGGATTTTATTTTGATATCTCACCTATAGAATGGGTCATTCAAATTTTGGCAATTGGTCTGGTGATGAGCTTAGAAGGATTAAATACAGCAATAGAAAAACTGGCCGATTTCGTTCATCCTGAAAATCATAAAAAAATTGGATTTATTAAAGACATTTCAGCAGGAGCTGTTTTTTTTGCGGCTCTAGCTGCTATTTTGGTCGGTTTGATAATTTATTATCCCAAGATATTTTAAAATACTATACAGCTAGGATAAACGTTAGTAATTTGTATTTTTGATTGATTAATTTTAAAATCGATCAAACCCTCTAAATTATAGGGGATTTCATATGTAATAACAGAGGTTTTAATGGCCAAGAAGAAACAAAAAAGCAATACTACAAAAACAACTAGAACCAAAAAGACCAGTTACAAACTAACCAATCAGCAACGATTAATTTTTGGTAGTTTTTTGGTCATTCTAAGTCTTTTGCTGTTTATTTCATTTATATCATTCTTTTTTACAGGTGAAGCTGATCAAAGCTCTCTTAGTGATTTTGCTTCTCGTGACGTTAAAGCACAAAATTGGGCAAGTAAATTAGGTGCCTGGTTGAGTGACTTTTTTGTTCAGAAAGGATTTGGTATCTCTGCATTTATTTTTTCCGGACTATTATTCTTATCGGGAACTTATTTATTGGTAGGCACTAACAGGTCTAAATTAATTAAGCACTGGTTTTGGGGTACCTTAATAGCGATTTGGTTTTCAATTTTATTTGGTTTTTTTGCAAAGACCTATCCTATTCTTGGAGGAACCATTGGTTTTGAAGTAAACAGTTTTCTTCAAGATTATATAGGTAAGATAGGCATTGTGTTTTTACTGATTTTGGGTCTAATAACCTATTTGGCAATACGGTTCAAAATTACAGTTGATAGTTTTAAATCCTTGTTCAAATCGGCTAAAAGAGAATTAAAGAGGGATTTTAAAGGTGTTGATCCCATATTACAGGTGGATAATAATTTAAGTGCAGAAGCTGAAGAAATCAAATCGGCATTGGAAATTCCTTTGGAAGACATAGAGCCGAGTATTAAAAAACCTGTAAGTCTAAAGGAAAAAATTAAAATTGAAGTGGCAAAAGATGATCTGGAAATGAAGATAGAAACCGTTGAGGAAGAACTATCGGAAACAGATAATTTAGCTAATAAACTGGTAGAAGATTTTGGTGAATTCGATCCGACTTTAGAATTGAGTAATTATCAATTTCCTTCATTGGATCTGCTAAAAAAATACAACACCGAAGGAATTACCATCAACCAGGAGGAACTTGAAGAATACAAAAATAAAATTGTTGAGACACTTAACAATTACAATATCGGTATTGCCAGTATTAAAGCTACCATAGGTCCAACGGTGACCTTATATGAAATCGTACCTGAAGCGGGAGTCAGAATATCAAAAATTAAGAACTTAGAAGATGATATTGCTTTATCTCTTTCCGCATTAGGAATTCGAATCATTGCGCCTATTCCGGGTAAAGGAACTATTGGTATCGAAGTTCCTAATAAAAACGCAACTGTAGTCTCTATGCATTCTGTTATTTCTTCTCAAAAATTTCAGAAGGTCGACATGCAATTACCGGTTGCTTTAGGTAAGACAATCAGTAATGAAACTTTTGTTGTAGATCTGGCAAAAATGCCTCATTTACTAATGGCAGGTGCTACAGGTCAGGGTAAGTCAGTAGGCTTAAATGCTGTTTTAACATCGCTACTGTACAAAAAGCATCCTGCAGAAGTTAAATTTGTTCTGGTAGACCCTAAAAAAGTAGAACTTACCTTGTTCAATAAAATAGAACGACACTATCTGGCTAAATTACCGGATAGCGAAGAAGCCATCATAACTGACAATACTAAGGTAATCAATACCTTGAACTCGCTTTGTATTGAAATGGATAACCGATATGAGATGCTGAAAAATGCCATGTGTCGGAATATTAAAGAATATAATGAAAAGTTTAAAGCTCGTAAATTAAATCCAAATGAGGGTCATCATTATTTACCATACATTATTTTGGTGGTTGATGAGTTTGCCGACTTGATCATGACTGCAGGTAAAGAGGTTGAAACACCTATTGCTAGACTGGCACAACTGGCAAGAGCGATAGG
>CBDUIO010000132.1:0-7109 GCA_965367355.1 uncultured Flavobacteriaceae bacterium | reverse complement strand
GCAGCATCAGAATATGTGATCGGAAAACGCAGATCAATACAAAATGACATCCCAATTATTGGCACCTACAATGTAAATAAAAGAGGTTCCGGAGACATGTACAATAAAGGAGCAAACATGCTGCATACTTTGAGACAGCTTTTAGAGGATGACGAGAAGTGGCGAGACATTTTACGCGGACTTAACAAGACGTTCTATCATCAAACGGTTACTTCAAAACAAATCGAGGACTATCTGTCAAAAGAAACAAGGATCGACCTAACAGAATTCTTTAATCAGTATTTAAGGGACACCAGAATACCCACTTTAGAATATTCTATAAAAGATAATATTCTTAAATACAGATACATCAATATCGTGGACAAATTCGATATGCCGATTCAGGTTAATATTGATGGTAAGGATCAATGGATATTTCCAAATGCAGAATGGAAATCGATGCCAATAAAAAGTAATTTCATTTTAGTAGATCCTGATTTTTATATTGAAACGAAAAAAATATAAATGGATTTACCCGAACTATATTTTGAAAGAGATGTAGAATGGTATGATTGGCTATTGCAAAATCATCAAGTCCACAAAGGTGCTTATCTAATTTTCTACAAGTTAGAACTCAATATTCCCACTATGCGATGGGAAGAAGCAGTAAAAGTTGCGCTTTGTTTTGGATGGATAGATTCTACTGTAAAAAGTTTGGGTAATGGCAGACGTCAACAATATTTCTGTCGAAGAAATCCAAAAGGTGTTTGGAGCGCATTGAACAAGACTTATGTAAAGGAATTAATTGCTGCCGGATTAATGCAGGAAACAGGCCATAAAGTCATTGAAACAGCTAAGAAAAATGGCATGTGGACCTATATGGATGATGTTGAAAAAGGAATCATACCAAACGATCTCCAGAAAGCCTTTGATGATAACGAATTGGCTTATGAAAACTACCTTAGTTTTTCTCGTGGTTATAGAAAAAGTTATCTATCATGGCTAAAAAGTGCCAAAAGAGAAGAAACAAGACATAAACGAATCGCAGAAATTATTGAGTACTGCAGAATGAACATTAAAACAAGAGGTGAATTTTAATTTATTTCAATCCGCTTATATAGCTCCCGTAGGGATCCTTAAACTGAACACCTTCTGTAAATCTGTATTTACTTAATTTTTTAAATTGAACTAATCCCCATAAAATAAATTCCTTTAAAAAATTCTGGTCTTCAATTTTGACATCAGGCTGAAACTCCTTTAATAATGAATTTAAGGGAGTTACAGAATCTAACATCTGTTTATATTCAGCATCCGTAAGATCATCTAAAAGCTCAAATCCGTTTCCTTCAAAAAACCAAAAGATGAGATCATCATACGGACTTTTTTCTCCTTCTTTTTCCAGTTTTTCAATTTTAGGAAAATATTTGGGAAATAACCTTTCAATGGCTTTTTCAATTAAACCCTGAGCGACAAAATCGGCTCCTTCCTGCTCACCCTCATAAACCAGTTCAACCTTTCCTGTTATTGCCGGAATCACACCAACAAAATCACTTAAACGCACTGTAGTTTTAGTATCTCCTGATTTTAAAGCTCGTCTTTCGGCGGTGCTCAGCAGATTTTCATAAGCCGTAATGCTCAGTCTGGCACTAACTCCACTCTTTGCATCAATATATTCACTTCTTCGTGCTTCAAAACTTATTTGTTCTAATAAATCTTTAGCCAATTCGGGAACCAAAATATTATCCGATTGTCGAGTATCTAATTTTGCTTCCTGATTGGTGATGGTTTTTGCAATTTCTATTGTTTCAGGATAATGGGTTAAAATTTGTGATCCAATTCTATCTTTTAATGGTGTTACAATACTTCCTCTGTTTGTATAATCTTCAGGATTTGCAGTAAAAACAAACTGAATATCCAGCGGTAACCTCAATTTGAATCCTCGTATCTGGATATCACCTTCCTGCAGAATATTGAACAATGAAACCTGAATTCTGGACTGCAGATCGGGTAATTCGTTGATCACGAAAATACAACGATTGGCCCTTGGTATCATTCCATAATGAATCACTCGGTCATCAGCATAACTTAATTTTAGATTAGCTGCCTTAATTGGGTCAACATCACCAATAATATCAGCAACCGTGACATCAGGAGTGGCCAGTTTTTCTGCAAAACGGTCATTTCTGTGAAGCCATGCGATTGCAGTGTCATCTCCTAATGCCTTAATTTTTTCTTTGGCATATCTTGAAATTGGATTGAACGGATCATCATTGATCTCCGATCCTTCTACATAAGGAATATATTCATCCAATAGGTTGATCATTAGTCTTGCCAATCGGGTTTTAGCCTGACCACGTAATCCAAGCAGATTGATGTTGTGTCTAGACAGAATTGCTCGCTCAAGTTCAGGAATTACAGAATTTTCGAAACCGTGAACTCCACTAAACGTGGTCTTGTTATTCTTAATATTTTCAATGAGGTTATCTCTAAGCTCATCTTTAATTGATCTCCTTTTGTATTCTGCTTTTTTTAGTTCTCCTAAAGTTTTTATACTTGGCTCTTTCATAATTAATACTATCCTTTAATTCTTTTTTTTCTATTGTTTTCGTAATCTTCAAATATCATTTCTCCCAGTCCAGACAATCCGGTATAAAATGCCTTGCCTCTATTTGCTTTTGTAAACTCTCTTACAAATCGCATTAAATAACTGTCATCTGTTATCATAAAAGTCGTTATAGGTATATGAAGTCTTCTTGCCTGTTGTGCCATCGCATAGCATTTATTCATAATATAAGGATCCAATCCGTTGCTGTTTTTGTAATAATCGCCATCCGGTAATCTTAAACAACTTGGTTTTCCATCTGTGATCATAAAAATCTGTTTATTAGTATTTCGTTTCCTGCGGAGAAGATCCATCGCCAGCTGCAAACCCGCTACTGTGTTGGTATGATAAGGTCCCACTTTTAAGTATGGAAGATCTTTAATTTCAATCCTCCAGGCATCGTTTCCAAAAACTAAAATATCTAGAGTATCCTTCGGGTATCTGGTGGTTATTAATTCGGCCAATGCCATCGCCACTTTTTTAGCAGGTGTAATTCGATCTTCACCGTACAGTATCATACTATGACTGATATCGATCATTAAAACCGTACTCATTTGTGCTTTATGAGCGGTTTCTTCAATGACCAGATCAGATTCAGTAATGTCAAATTCTCCAATTCCATTATTGATCTGGGCGTTCTTTAAGCTCTCGGTCATAGATACCTTATCTAAGGAATCTCCAAATTGATAACTTCTAAAATCACCTGTGTGCTCATCGCCTACTCCCGATTTTTTTGTTCTGTGATTACCTGTACCGCTTCTTTTTATTTTACCAAAAATCTGGTCTAAAGCCTGTTTCCTTATAGCCCTTTCTGTTTTAGCAGTGATACTGTATTTTCCTTTTCCATTTTCATCACCTTCACCTTCTTTCCCATCTTCTAAATCGAATTCTTCTCTTATATAACCTTTATTTTTTAGGTCTTCAATAAAATCATCAATGGTATAATTCTCATCTGTTAAGTTGTATTCCTTATCTAATTCTCTTAGCCAATCAATAGCTTCATCAAAATCTCCGGAAGTGTGTGTAATTAACTCTTTAAAGATATCAAAGAGCTTTTCAAACGGCGACTGACTTTTCGCCTCAAATTTTTTAAAAACAAAACCTTTTCTAAATGTGGTGTTCTTCATAGCGCTCTAAATTTAACATTTTTTATTAATAAAAATCAATTCATTAACGCTGTTTTATGAATAATTCCAATGTAACAATAATAGCAATTGGAAAAGATATCCTTTTTATATATTTGCTTTGTTCAAATAAGTTAATGCATGGCGAATAAATCGTGTTATCACTGTGGTAACGATTGTGATACAGTTACAATTAATTACGACGACAAATATTTTTGTTGTAATGGTTGTAAAACGGTTTATGAAATATTCTCAGAAAACGAGCTTACGTGTTATTATGATCTGCAAAACGCTCCTGGTGCCATTCCTTCTGAAATTGAAGGAAAGTATGATTTTCTGGACAATAAAAAAATAAAAGATAAATTACTGGAATTCAATGATGACAAGGTTCATATAATTACCCTTTATATTCCGCATATTCATTGTAGTTCATGTATTTGGATTTTAGAGAATTTGAACAAATTAAATAAATCCATTTCCTCATCTCAGGTTAACTTTAATAAAAAAACGGTTCGAGTTGTTTATGACCCATACTCTTTTTCTTTAAAAGAACTGGTCAAATTATTGTCTTCTATTGGTTATGAGCCTAACATAAGTCTGGAAGATTTTGACAGAAAAAATAAAATTGTAAACAGATCATTAATTTATAAACTGGGAATTGCCGGATTTGCTTTTGGTAACATCATGTTCTTATCATTCCCTGAATATTTCCAGGTTGACGGCTTTTGGATTGATAAGTATAAGCACTTTTTTAGGTGGCTTATGTTTATCTTCTCAATACCAGTTGTTTTTTATGCAGCTCAGGATTATTTTATTTCTGCTTTTAAAGGACTTAGAGCTAAATTATTGAATATCGATGTGCCAATAGCCTTGGGTATATCTGTATTATTCATCAGAAGTAGTATTGAAATTATTTTTGATCTGGGTTCAGGATTTTTTGACAGTTTAACAGGATTGGTTTTCTTTTTACTTGTAGGTAAATATTTTCAGCAAAGAACTTATTCCTTTTTATCGTTTGAACGAGACTACAAATCGTACTTCCCAATTGCCATAACTAAAATTGTAAATGGTGTTGAAGAAAATATTCAGGTTTATGATATTGAAAAAGGAGACAGATTAGTCATCAGGAATGAAGAATTAATACCTGTTGATGGAATTTTAATAAATGGTAATGCTCAAATAGATTATAGTTTTGTCACAGGGGAATCGGCTGTAGTTTTTAAAGATTCAGGCGATAAAATTTTTGCAGGAGGAAAACAAACAGCCGGTGTGATAGAAATGGAAGCTTTAAAATCTGTTGAGCAAAGTTATTTGACACAGCTTTGGAGCAATGATGTATTTAAGATCAACAAAGAAGAGACCTTTTCTAACTTAACGAATAGCGTTAGCAGACGATTTACTGTAACTATTCTTTCCATTGCAATTGTTGCTACTGTATATTGGATGATAAATGATCAGAGTCTTGCCTTGAATGTCTTTACTGCAGTGTTAATAATAGCGTGTCCTTGTGCTCTGGCATTATCTGCTCCATTTACTTTTGGAAATTTATTACGAATTTTAGGAAAGAATAAATTCTATTTAAAAAATACTTCTGCTCTGGAACAATTGGCCAAAATAGATACTATTATTTTTGACAAGACGGGAACCATCACTACCAGCAAATCCAATTCGATAAGCTATGAAGGAATTGATTTGACAAGTGAAGAAGAGGAACTCTTAAAAAGTACACTTCGCGGATCAAATCATCCTTTGAGCAGAGCCTTGTATAATTTACTTAAACAAAATGATATCCTAACATTAGACAGCTTTGAGGAACATTTAGGAAAGGGCATTCAGGCAACTCATGACAACAAACAAATGAAGGTAGGGTCAGCATCCTTTGTTGGGAAAAATAAAGCCGAAGACTATTTAAATACTTCTGTTCACATAAGTTCTAATGATATTTACAAAGGTAAATTTGTCTTTAAGAATAATTACAGAGATGGTCTGGTCCCTTTATTTAAAAAACTTTCTGCAAAGTATCATTTAGTGATTCTATCAGGTGACAATGAAGGTGAAAAGGAATTTTTGCAAGATATTTTACCAAAACATACTTCATTTCACTTCAATCAAAAACCGGAAGATAAACTGGAATATATTAAATCACTTCAGAAAGAAGGCGAACAGGTTTTAATGATTGGTGACGGATTGAATGATGCAGGGGCTTTGGCTCAAAGTAACATAGGAGTGGCAATTTCTGAAAACATCAATGTGTTTTCTCCGGCATGTGACGCCATTTTAGACTCAACGAGATTTAGCCAATTATGGGATTTTCTAATTGTTTCTAAGGAGGCAATTAACATCATTAAATTAAGTTTTGTATTATCATTTATATATAATATATTGGGATTGTATTTTGCGGTAACAGGACAATTATCTCCAGTTGTAGCAGCAATTTTAATGCCTCTGAGCTCAATTAGTATTGTGATTTTTACTACAGTAAGTACAAATCTATTAGGTAAAAGGCTTAAGAATAATATATGACTAAAAACATGATATTTGTCATTTTTTTGAACTAACATCAAGGGTATTTTTGGAACTTTATTTTTTTAGGGTATGAGCGTTATTTATTTACTACTTACAATTAGTTTAATTGTAGCAGTCGGGTTTTTTATTGCATTTATTTTATCGGTAAAAAACGGGCAATTTGATGACGACTACACACCTTCGGTCCGCATGCTCTTCGAGGACGAATTAATCAAAGAAAAAGGAAATCATTCTAAACAAGCAACTAAATCATTACAAACCAAAAAAGAAAAATAACTAATCAATATGGAAATGCAGCAATTTCATTATGACAACAAGATCGTAAAAAAGTTTATTTATGCCACAATGCTTTGGGGGGTTGTAGGTATGTTAGTAGGTTTATTACTTGCTTTCATGTTCCTTTTCCCAAATTTAACAGATGGAGTCTCATGGTTAAGCTTTGGCCGATTAAGACCTTTACATACTAATGCCGTGATTTTCGCATTTGTAGGTAACGCTATTTTCGCCGGAGTTTATTATTCTACTCAGAGATTATTAAAAGCTCGAATGTTTAATGATACTCTGAGCAAAATTAACTTTTGGGGATGGCAGCTCATTATTGTTGGAGCTGCAATAACCTTACCTTTAGGATATACAACATCAAAGGAATATGCCGAATTAGAATGGCCTTTTGATATTGCAATTGCTGTGATTTGGGTTGTTTTTGGATGGAATTTAATTGGTACTATGCTCAAAAGAAGGCAGCGTCATTTATATGTTGCCATCTGGTTTTATATTGCGACGTTCATAACAGTAGCTGTATTACACATTTTTAATAGTCTTGAATTGCCTGTGACTGCATTAAAAAGTTATTCTGTATATGCAGGAGTTCAGGATGC
>CBDUIO010000131.1:0-7117 GCA_965367355.1 uncultured Flavobacteriaceae bacterium | reverse complement strand
AATCTTTTATTAGTTTTGTTAAACAATTATAAAAACAGCAAAAATGAAAACTTTAAAAACTATGAAAAAATTACCACTTTTATTAGCAGTAGTATTATTATCATTCTCATGTAGTAATGATGACGACAACAACAACCCTATGGTTGAACCACAAGAATTGAATATTGTTGAAACAGCACAAGCAACTGCCGACTTAAGCATTTTAGTTGATGCCGTAGTTCAAGCAGGATTGGTGGATGCCTTGACTGCAACAGGAAACAAAACTGTATTAGCTCCTACAAACGCAGCCTTTACAGCTTTTTTAGCCGATAAAGGATTTAATTCTTTATCTGAAGTACCAAACGATGTTTTAACTCAAATTTTGTTAAACCATGTAATAGCGGGGTCTAATATAACATCTTCGGAACTGTCCGGAACCGCAGGTTACACAAGTACGTTGGCTGATGGCCCAAACTCAACAAAAATGAGTATTTATTACAATGGTACATCAGGTGTAACATTTAATGGTGTAGCAAGTGTTGCTATTCCTGACGTTGAAACATCTAATGGACTAGTTCATGTTATCGATGCGGTTATCGATTTACCAAATATAGTTACTTTCGCAACTGCAGATCCTAACTTCTCTACATTAGTATCAGCATTAACAGAATTAACGCCTTCTACAGATTTTGTAAGTGTGTTACAAGGGGAAGGACCATTTACAGTTCTTGCTCCTGTTAACGAAGCTTTTGCAGCATTACCTGCAATTCCGGGAGAAGATGATCTAACTCAAATATTATTGAACCACGTTGTTGGAGGAGCTATTTCATCAACTGACCTGGCAGGATTAGGAAGTGGATATGCCAATACATTGGCTACCGGTCCTGGAGATAATTACTTGAGCCTATACTTTGATGCAACAGATGGAGTTTCCTTCAATGGTGCTGCCAACGTAGCCGTTGCCGATGTAGTTGCTTCAAATGGAATCATACATGCTATTGATGGTGTAATTACACTACCAACTATTGCAACTTTTGCAACTTCTAACCCAGCATTATCGATATTAGTTGATGCATTAGCCTATGCCGATACTGGAATGCCAACAGTTCCTTACATTGATACTGTTTCAGATGCAACAGCAGGACCATTCACAGTATTTGCGCCAACTAACGATGCATTTGTAGATGTATTGGGAGAATTAAACCTAACTGCACTTACTGACCTAACAACTGATCAGGTTGATACTGTTTTACTTTATCACATAGTTGGAGCAAATGTACAATCCAGTGGTTTACCAAACGGTACAGTAGCTGCCTTAGGAGGCAATTTAACTGCGGACAATACCGCTTTCACTTTGACAGACCCTAACGACAGAGTAAGTAACATTGTTACATCTCTAGTTGACATACAAGGTATTAATGGTGTAGTTCATGTAATTGATAAGGTGATTTTATTCCCTTTAAACTAAGAAATTAAGAATTAAAAGATCTCCATTTACCAATGGAGATCTTTTCAAATTATAAACGTCAACAGTAAGCAGTCAAAAAATGTACTTTAATATATACTCGAAAAACGGTGGTGATATTGCTGAGATAGTAACAATTGGAGAAACTCTGACTGATGCTAATAATAGAGTAAGTAACATTATTGCTGTTGATGTACAAGTGTCTAATGATGTGACTCAGGTTATTAACAATGTAATGTTGCCGCCACTGAAATAATTAAACCACTATATATTATTTAGACTACGTTTCCTCTTTTTTTAATTGGTTAATAGCAAATAGTCTAAAGGAAAAAGCTCCTTAAATCAAGGAGCTTTTTTTTATTTCTTATACGGGTTTTTGCTTCGCCTTGTAAAATCTTTTTCTTCTTTTAGCTTTCCGTCTTCATAGTATTTCCATACGCCGTGCTTTTTGCCATTTCTATAATTCCCATCTATCAGTAATTGCCCTGTACTATCATAAAATTTTGAAGGTCCGTTCAATACATCATGATTGTAGCTAAACTCCTTTATTTTAACCCCTTGTTCATTGTACATAAAAGATTTCCCGTCCAGTTTTCCATTCTTATAAAAAGATCTTTCCGCTACAGTTCCGTTTTCATAATAAATTAATAGTTCACCTTGCTGCAATCCTTGATCATCATAATTCTCAATGCGCATAACAGCATCTGAATTCTTATGGTAGTACTTCCAGATTCCAATAAAATTATTCCCCTTCATATTTCCCTGGCTGATCAATTTACCCTTTGAAGAAAAGAATTTCACCTCAGCAATATCATCTTCATTGTTGTACTGTTTGGTTGCAGACAGGATACTTTTCTTATCTACATATTTATAGAATTTGAATAATCCAATTTCTTTTCCATGATCGAATTGCCCTTCATATCTTATAGCATTTGTTCCGTCGAAGGTCTTTTTCCAAATTCCATGGCGAAGACCTTCCGAATCAAATTGATTGATATCCTGAGCATAAGTATTGACTATGGTCAACATTAAAGTTATTTTTAAAAAAATCTTCATGTTTTTATTAACGAAAACAGACATGTGAAATTGTTCTAACAAAAAAGCTGCCAAAATCGACAGCTTTTCTATTCTATTTCTTTCTCTTTTTTTGAGATTGCTTTTGTGCTTCTGCCTGTTCCATCATTTCAGCCATTTTTTGCTGGAAACGATTCTGTTTTTTAGGCTTGGCTTTACTTACCTGAATTTGAGCATGGATCTTATCTTCATCTAAGATGTAATTTTTAATTACGATCATTATCCCGATGCTAATAAGGTTGGATATGAAATAATACAAACTCAATCCTGATGCATAATTGTTAAAAAAGAACAACATCATTATTGGTGAGAAATAGATCATATATTTCATCATCTTTTGCATATCCGGCATTCCTTCCTGAGTTGGCTGAGACATCGCAGCTTGTTGTCCTGTTGTCATCTTCATATAGAAGAAAATCGCAATAGAAGCCAGTATTGGGAATAAACTAACATGATCTCCATAAAAAGGAATATTAAACGGTAATTTGGCAATGGCATCATAAGATGAGAGGTCATCTGCCCAAAGGAAACTTTTATTTCTTAGATCAAAAGCCGAAGGGAAAAATTGAAATAATGCATAAAACACAGGTAACTGAATTAATGCAGGTAGACAACCACTCAAAGGACTTGCTCCAGCCTTATTCTGAAGTGCCATAGTTTCCTGCTGTGCTTTCATTTTATTATCCTTGTATTTCTCACGAATTTCGTCTAACTCAGGCTTTAGAATTTTTAATTTCGCCTGTGATAAAAACTGTTTGTACTGTACAAATGACAATAACAATTTAATTAAGATTGTCATGACTATTATAGCAACTCCATAAGGTAAAAAAGAACTTAAGAAAGAAAACAACGGAATAAACATATGACGGTTGATCCAACCAAATATTCCCCAGCCTAAAGGAATGGCATCTTCCAAATTCTTTTTATATTTTCTGAGAACTTTTTGATCTGTTGGCCCAAAGTATAGGCTTAAATCTTCATTAAATTCGCCTGCATTCAATTCTAATGGAATCTTAGATCCAAATATTTTTGTGCTCACAGTATCTACTGCCTCATCTTTCACTAGATCCTCAGTTGATAGAATTGCTGTTTTAAATGGTTTTTCCGTAACCAAGATCGAACTAAAGAAATGTTGCCTGAAGGAAATCCACGATACATCTTCTACAAGTTCTTCATCTTCACCTGCGGGAGATAATTTATCAATTCTGTCTCCATCATATTGATAAGTTAATCGTGTATATCGGTTTTCGTAACTAATACTTTTATCATGCCTTAAGCCTTTTAATTTCCAATTTAAATTGATTTCCTGAGAGCTGTTAATAACACCATTCAATCCTTGAGATTGGATGGAAAAATCCAACATGTAATTATCAGGTTTCAATACATATCTATATTCCAGATATTTAACTGGCGATACTTTGAGTTTCATGGAAACTACTGTGTTTTCGCCGTTTTTACTTACAGCAGGTTCAAAATAAAGGTCCTTGGTATTTAGAATTCGGCTGTCTGTAGTACCAAAATTGATATTAAAGGACGTGTTGTTATCCTTAACCAGGTAAATAGGAATAGAATCATAATTTACAAACTTTTTAAGCTTGATTTCTGATAAAAAGCCACCTTTATTACTGAATTTTAATTCAAATAAATCGGTTTCAACTTTTGTGAATCCATCTTTCGCCGTTGGTAGAGTTGCCGAATACGCAAAAGCACCAAATTGATTGCTTAAGTCCTGAATTTTTGTTGAGTCTGAAGCTGTTTCGATTGATATATCATTAGGGGTAACAACAAAATCATCCTTTGTTTGAACCTCCTTAGCTTTATTTTCTGCTTCAACTTGCTCTTGTTTTGCTTTTTCCTGTGCTTCAAGTTCTTCAGGAGTTGGCTGATTTTGCCAAAGCATAAATAATAAAATTGCAAAGATCAGGACGAACCCGATTATTGAATTTATATCTATCTTTCTTTCTTCCATATTCTTAATTTATTCCACATATTTAATGGGATAGTATCATGTTGTCAATTACCTGACCAACTTTACTTTTGTGCCATACTGACACGCTTTTTATTTTTTTTAAAATTTAATGCTGCCTTTACAAAGGCCACAAATAAAGGATGCGGATTTGCGACTGTGCTCTTGTATTCCGGATGATACTGCACACCAACAAACCAAGGATGATCTGGTATTTCAATTATTTCTACCAGGCCTGTCTCCGGATTCATACCTGTTGTTTTCATTCCTGCTTCCTCAATTTGAGACTTATATTCATTATTTAATTCATATCTATGTCGGTGCCTTTCCTCAATATTTGTATTGCCATATACCTTAAATGCAATACTATCGGTGTTTAATTTACACTCCCAGGCCCCAAGACGCATTGTTCCGCCTTTATTAACAACATTCTTTTGTTCTTCCATCAGGCTGATTACAGGATACGGTGTTTTTTCATCCATTTCGGTTGAATTAGCTTTGGCCAGCCCAAGTACGTTTCTTGCAAATTCAATAACGGCCATTTGCATACCCAGACAGATTCCCAAAAAAGGAACACCATTTTCCCTTACATATTTGATAGCATCTATTTTGCCTTCTATGCCTCTTTCTCCAAATCCGGGAGCAACTAATACGCCGTCAAGGTGCGACAGTTTTAACATGCTGTTTTTTTCTTTAAGATATTCCGAATGAATGGGCTCGATATTAACTTTGACTTCATTCTCGGCTCCAGCATGAATAAATGACTCTAAAATTGACTTATATGAATCCTGTAATTCAACATACTTACCAATAAGTCCTATGGTCACTTCTGACTTTGGGTTGTTAAATCGTTTTAAGAATTTATTCCATCCAGTAAGGTCTGGTTGTGAACTTTTTAGCCCTAATTTTTTTAATACAACCTTGTCCAATCCTTCCTCCAGCATTAAATTGGGCACGTCATATATCGTTGAAGCATCAATTGACTCGATAACAGCTTCTTCTCTTACGTTACAAAATCGTGCAATCTTGGTTCTAATACTTTCATTTAACTCATGCTCTGTTCTGCAAACTAATACATCAGCTTGGACCCCACTTTCCATCAAGGTTTTTACACTGTGTTGAGTTGGCTTAGTTTTTAATTCTCCGGCAGCTGACAAATAAGGAATTAACGTCAGATGAACTACAATGGCATTATGTTCTCCTAAATCCCACTTCAATTGTCGCACAGCTTCCACATAAGGCAAGGATTCAATGTCACCTACTGTTCCACCAATTTCGGTAATAACAATGTCATAATCTCCTGAATTTCCTAAAATTTGGATGCGTTCTTTGATCTCATCCGTTATATGCGGAATAACCTGAACTGTCTTACCTAAAAATTCGCCTCGGCGTTCTTTTTCAATAACACTCTGATATATTCTGCCTGTTGTAACATTATTCGCCTGACTCGTAGGAACATTTAAAAAACGTTCATAATGTCCAAGATCCAGATCGGTTTCGGCTCCATCATTGGTCACATAACATTCGCCATGTTCATATGGATTTAATGTTCCGGGATCTACGTTTATATAAGGGTCTAATTTCTGAATTGCAGTTCTGTAACCTTGGGCCTGAAGTAATTTAGCCAGAGAAGCCGCGATAATACCTTTACCTAATGATGATGTTACTCCTCCTGTTACAAAAATATATTTAGTTGTCATGTTGCGTTGTTAACGCGGACAAATTTAGTGATTTTGATTGAATTTTAAACCACTAAGATGCGATTGTTTATAATTATTATTTCTTTGGATATTGTCTCCTTACATTTCTTATAATTTCCTCTAAACCATTTATTTTAATATCATGCATTTGCTCCATCATCTTTCCCAACGAATTTGCCGGAAACCCCTTGCGTTTAAACCATATATAATAATATTCGGGGATATCGACTAGATAGTAATTTTTGTATTTCCCAAAAGGCATTTTGGTATTTGCCATTTTTATTAAAAATTCCTTTCCCGATCCTGAATCCAATGCTATTTGTATTTATATAATTTGAGTAACTCAGATTGGATATAATGCTGCCATTTTCTTTGAGTTTCCACATTACGGCTAAAGTTGGAATCCTTATCATACTTTTCCTGCATTGCTTTAAGATCTTTATTGATCAATTTATTAAGTTTAGATAGTTCTTTTTTTATATGAATGGAAAATGTGGTATTATCAATTTGCTGGCGAAACTTTCTGGCATATAATTCTGTGATGTCAAAATGCAACTGTTCATGAGATAATATAAACGAACTTGCCATTTCTTTTCTATACCATGATTGATCTGGATAAAATCTGGCCTCTACTATTGCATTGAACTCGATTAATTGAGCTTGACTTGTTTTTGCTGTTAGATCTAATGTTATTCCTGATGCTGTTATTGCTGCTGCATCAATATTATCATTTGGCAGTCCTCTAAAATCGGTCCACTTCAGCTTATATGATTCGTCCCATAATAAGGAATTATCATTAGGTTGAATGAACATCAATAAAAAAAGGAAATAAACGGCTTTAAGCATTGTTTTAAAATTATCTAAAAATAAAACGGCAATAAAAAATGCTTATTGTATACAACTTTATTCTGCTTCCATGATCTTCAAATCATT
>CBDUIO010000130.1:0-7146 GCA_965367355.1 uncultured Flavobacteriaceae bacterium | reverse complement strand
TTATTTGGTGAGCTGTAAAGCTCTAAATTCCGTATTGTGAATTTGTCCATCCAGACATATTCATCTTCCTCTATTCTGTTTATTGAAGCAATATGTGAAAGCCTATGATGCTGTGTCTCATTTAAATAATGTAAAATGGAACCCGACGCCACAATTCCTTCATAAAGATCTTGAATACCAAAACCTTTCAGGGATTTGGTATTGAAGTGTTTAAGCAATATTTCATTTGCATAATCATCCTGAAAAACCCAGTCTTCCAAATAGAAGGTGTGGAAATCGCCGCCAAAAACAGATGTAAACTCCTTTCTGTGTTGCTTGGAAACCAGGACTTCACTAGGTTTGAAATTTTGAAGTAATTTATCTATATATTCCTCATTACCCTGTGAAGTTAAAAATTCTCCGGTGGATACATCAAGAAAAGAAATGCCAATATATTTTCCAAAATGAACTGATGCCAGAAAATTATTGCTTTTTGAACTGAGGACTTCATCATTCAAAGCAACTCCGGGAGTGACCAATTCTGTAACTCCCCTTTTAACAATGGTTTTTGTTTGTTTAGGATCTTCAAGCTGATCGCAAATTGCGACTCGTTCTCCTGCCTTTACCAATTTTGGCAAATACGTGTTAATAGAATGATGCGGAAAACCGGCAAGCTCAGTTTCACTCTCGCTTCCCGCTCCTCTCTTGGTTAAAATAATATCCAGTATTTTTGATGCTTTAATGGCATCCTCCCCAAAAGTTTCATAAAAATCACCAACTCTAAACAATAACAAAGCATCTGGGTACTTTGCTTTTATGGCATTGTACTGATGCATTAAAGGTGTTATTTTTTTAGTCTTTTTTGCCAAGCTCTATGTAGTTTATTAATATTATTTTTGCACTTATGAAAGGATAGCTAAAGTAACTATTATTTGATTTTTTTAGAAATTGTTACTGCTTAAGTTATCTACAATTATTCACAATTTATGAGGAAATTAAAAAACAGTGAATTAAATAGATTAAATATTGATGAATTTAAAAATGCATCTAAAACACCTCTTATTATAATTCTAGATAATATAAGAAGTCTAAATAATATTGGCAGTGTTTTTAGGACCAGTGATGCTTTTTTAATCAAGAAAATATATCTCTGCGGTATTACCGCAACTCCGCCTCATAAAGACATTCATAAAACAGCTTTGGGAAGTACCGACACTGTGGAATGGGAATATGGTAAAAACACTTTGGATGTTATTAACAAGCTTAAGGAGGATAAGGTTTCAATAATTAGTTTGGAACAGGCAGAAAACGCAATCTTACTTAATGAATTTATGCCTGAGAAAAATAAAATTTATGCTTTGGTCTTTGGAAATGAGGTCAAGGGTGTTTCACAGCAAGTGGTTGACACCAGTGACACAGTTCTTGAAATTCCACAGTATGGAACCAAACATTCCCTTAATATTTCTGTAAGTGCCGGAATTGTTATTTGGGATCTGTTTAATAAACTTAATTCATAAAAAAAGGAAGCAATTTTTTTTTGCTCCCTTTCCTTTTATATTTAATTGACTTTTAATTTCTGTCAGGATCAATCAAGTTGATTTCCACACGTCTGTTCAACTGTCGTCCACCTGGTGAACTATTTGATTCTATTGGTCTTGATTCTCCAAATCCTCTGGACTCCAACTGTCGTCCATCAACTCCTTTACTTTCCAGGAATGTCACTACAGCTGCAGCACGACGTCTAGATAATGCCAGGTTGTATGTATCATTACCTACATTGTCTGTGTGACCATCTATATAGAAACGCACATTAGGGAATTGTTGTAATATTTCAGCAATTCTTGTTAGATCACCAAATGACTGTGGTTTAATCTTAGCCAATGCAGTTTCAAAGTAAATACTCTTAGCTATGTAATTAAGTTCCTTCAATACTGACTCAGGAATTGTTGGACAACCATTATTTGATTGCGGACCAGGGATTGTAGGACAATCATCAACATCATCAAATACACCATCACCATCAGTATCTTTTGTTGGAGGACATCCATCAAGATATGGTTTACCTTTTTTGAAAGGACACTTATCTTTATAATCTGGTGTTTGATCATCATCTGAATCTATTGATGTTCCATCACCATATACTTTGACACCTTTTGGAGTATAATTATCTTTATCCAGTTCATCAATGACCCCATCTCCATCAATATCCTTAATTTCAAACGAGTTACCTCCATCGCTGAGCTCAATTAAAGCTTCATCATATGGGTTTGTCCATTTTAAGTGTTTTCTTTTATCTCCAAACTTATATACTACACCCAGACTGGTAGTGAAAAATAATTCATATTGCTGTTTGGCAGAAATAGCTGCATCAAGATCATCTTCATGATTTATATTCAAGGCCGGTCTAAATTCAATATCTAGTCGCCTGTTAATTCTATAACTTATCCCAAATTCAACCGGTAAGTACCAGGAGCTTGCCCAATCTTCTCTTAATTCATTTTGTTGAAAATTAGGTCCCGAAAGTTCTTCTTCTGTTTCTAATGAATATAGTTTTGATGTATACTGATGATATCCAAGACCTGCATAAAATGCAAAATTCCATTTTCTCTGGTAGCGTTTCCCGCTAGGAGCTATGTTGCTTAAATTAAAAACTCCCAATAGCCTAATGCCAACAGATTCTCCTTCGAAATAAACTTCATTTAATGGAAGAGGTGTGTATTTCACGCTGTAAGTATCAGACCATTGCTGAGGCTCTCCGTAGATATCATTGAAATGAACTTTTGCTTCAAGCCCAATGATAGAGTTAAACATGTAGCCTCCATAAGCATAAGCTCCATAACTAAATTCTCCTTTTCTGTCATTTACACCAAAATTTCGCAAATCTGCATGCACAAAAATATGTTGAACACCTAATCCTGCGTACCAGCGATTGTAATTGTTTACATCAACCTTGGAGAGAGCGGTAATTTGAGGTCTTCCTTTTTTTGTAGCATTTTGAGAGAATGATTGTGTGCCGAATAGCATTAAGGCAACAATGACTAAAATAAATCCCTTGTATTTCATCAAAATCGTACTATTTTAACGCCAAATTAACAATACAAAGTTGTAAGAAACAAATAATTACAAATCTTTCTTGTTATTTTGACAAATTATCGAATAAACCGGTCATTTCGTCCACAATATTTAAGTAGTCTCCCCGATTTTTCACGAAGTCTCTATCTGAGATATCAATTATTAAAGTTTTGATCTCAGTTTGATTTCTTAAAAAATCTAAATAACCAGTATTTATTTTTTCTAAATATTCAGATTCAATATTTTGTTCGTAATCCCTTCCGCGTTGCTTAATGTTTTGTTTAAGTCTATCCGTATTTTGGTATAAATATACATAAATATCGGGTTTTGCAATGTCTTTATACATTAAATAGAACAATTTTCTGTATAATTTAAATTCATCTTCGGGTAAGGTTATCTTTGAAAATATCAAAGATTTAAACACATCATAGTCACTTACAATAAAATCTTTAAACAGGTCCAATTGGGAAAGATCATCACTTATTTGCTGATATCTGTCTGCCAAAAATGACATTTCCAATGCAAAAGCATAACGCTGTGGTTCTTTATAAAACTTGGGTAAAAACGGATTGTCCGCAAATCGTTCCAGTATCAATTTGGCATTAAAATCATTTGCAATTTGAGTTGCCAAACTGGTTTTACCGGCACCAATATTACCTTCGATTGCTATGTAATTAAAACCTGAGAACTGTTGCTTTTTAGTAGGATTTTTAAGCCATATATTAATAGGCTCTAATACACTTTTATCCGGACACTCCTGAAGTATGGTAAAAATATCTTTTTTAAGTTTTGGGTGCACAAAACTAGACGCAATATCATTTAATGGTTTCAATACAAAATTTCTGTTTTGCATTTCAGGATGAGGCACTTTTAATGTTTTGGTATTGATGACCTCATCTTCAAAAAAAATAATATCCAGATCTATTGTCCTGTTTTCATAACCTTCTTTTTCTGTTCGTGTTCTGCCTAAACTTCTCTCAATTTTCAATAGCTCATTTAATACATTCTTTGGAGATAAACTGGTTTCAATTATTGTGCACACGTTTAAAAAGTCATCTCCTTCAAAACCAAAAGACACCGATTTATAAACTTTAGAAATGATTTTTACGTTCCCTATCTTTTGGTAGATTGCATTAATGGCTTCTTGTAAATTCTTGAATTTGTAGCCTTTATTGCTTCCTAGTGATATGTAAACTTTTTTGGTGGTTTTCATTCGTGTAAGCAAAATAACTAAAAGAAAATTTATTAGTTTATATTTACCCGAAGTATTTATCAACCATTTTTAATGACCTTAAAAGATAAGCTTGCAGCTCAGAGAATTTACTTTTTATTAGGGGGATTATTTATCACCTCCCTGGTTGTTTCCAATTTAATTTTTCAGAAATTTTTTTACTGGTATCCGTTTCATGTTGAAATCTTTGGGACTAAATTATTTGAAATATCTGTGGGCATATTACCTTATCCCATTACGTTTTTGATCACGGATCTTATTAGCGAGATCTATGGTAAAAAAAGAGCAAATGATATTGTGGTTATTGGGATATTCGCTTCCTTTTTTTCTATGTTGATCGTATATTTAGCTAATGCTGTTTCAGCTACTGCCTGGTCACCAGTAACTGACAGTACATTCAAAACTGTATTTGGCAGCACAGCCATTGCAGTGTTTGCAAGTATGATGGCCTATTTAATGGCTCAATTTATTGACATACATATTTACCATTTTTGGAAACGACTTACTAAAGGCAGACATCTGTGGCTAAGAAATAATTTCTCTACGTTTCTATCGCAGTTCGTAGACACCAGTGCTGTCCTGATCTTACTATGCTCTTTTGGAAAAATAGAATGGTCGAATTTTAGCGGACTTTTAGTGTCAGGATTTATTTTTAAAGTTCTGGTAGCAATGACAGATACACCATTCCTTTATTTAGGTGTATATGGGTTTAGAAAGCGATTTAACTTAAAAATAAATGAAGAATTGAATTTACTGTGAAATATTTATTAAAGTTAGTATAAACTTCAACTTTTTGCATCAATTTTGCGTATATAATTACAAGACTTAATTTCCTTAAAAATTGAAAAAAATATTTAAAATCTTTGGTGTTACCTTATTGATTGTTTTGTTGCTTTTAATAGGGGTTCCTTTTCTGTTTCAAAATCAGATAAAAAATGTTGTCAAGACATATTTAAACAATAATGTTAATGCAAAAGTTGATTTTGCCGATGTTAGTTTAAGCCTCTTAAGGAGCTTCCCAAAAGCTACAGTTACAGTAGATCAATTTTCAATTGTTAACTATAAACCGTTTGAAGGAGATACTTTAGCAACTGCAAAATCGATTTCATTTAATATGTCTGTAAAGGAATTGTTTAAAAAGGCAAGTGATGATCCAATTGTAGTTAATTCATTTTACATCAGTGAAGCACTTTTAAACTTAAAGTCAGATAAATATGGTAATGATAATTACGATATCACTAAAGAAACCGATAGTATTTCTGCAAAAAATAAATCTGGGAATAACTTTAAATTCAGTGTAGAGGATTACAGTATTGAAAACAGTGCCCTTATTTATTTTGATGAATCCTCTAAGATCACATTAAATATTACCGAGTTAAACCATTCCGGTAACGGTACTTTTTCTGCAGATTTGTCAGAATTGAATACACGGTCTGAGGCTAATGTAAGTTTGAGTATTGACAGCACCAGGTACTTGAACAATAATTCTGTAAAATTAGACGCTTTAATTGATGTTGATCTAGACCAGTACAAGTATACTTTTAAAGAAAACAAGGGCTATATCAATCAATTGCCCTTGGAGTTTAAAGGCTACGTAAAAATGCTTGATGAGGGTCAGGAAATAGATATCTCATTTAAAAATCCGGGGTCTTCATTTAAAGATTTTCTTGCTGTGATCCCTCAGGAATATTCAAAAGACCTTGAGAATGTTAAAACAACAGGGAATTTTAAGGTAAGTGGGTTGATAAAAGGCTTGAATACGGAAACAACCATTCCAAAATTTGATATTAGCATTATATCTGATGATGCTTCGTTTAAATATCCAAACTTACCTAAAAGTGTAGAGAATATTACGATAAATACCAATATAAAAAACGATTCCGGAATCACTGAAGACACTTATGTAAACATAAATGCTCTCAATTTTAAAATTGATAAGGATGTTTTTAAATCATCGGCAACACTAAAGAATCTAACGAAGAATATGCTTGTTGATGCTAATATTGAAGGGACATTGAACCTTGCCAATATAACCAAAGCATATCCTGTAAAATTAGAAAATGAATTAAGCGGAATTTTAAAAGGTAAACTTCATACAGTTTTCGATATGAATGCCATTGAAACTAATGCCTATGAACGTACAAAGAATAATGGCAATGTATCTATTACCGATTTCATTTTTTCATCAGATGATGTAGTAAATCCTATAAATATTTTGAAAGCAGATATTCAATTCAATCCGGGAAAAGTAACACTGCAATCATTCAACGCTACAACAGGAAAGAGTGATATTGTAGCTTCTGGGACTATGTATAATCTATTAGGGTTTTTACTTAGTAACAAAAAACTTCAGGGGAATTTTACTGTGAATTCTAACACTTTTGCAGTAAGTGATTTTATGATTGAGGGAGGAAAAAAGCTCACAGAAAACACGCCTAAAAAATCTCTTAAAATTCCTGCCTTTTTAGACTGCACCATAAATGCCGATGCCAAAACCGTACTTTATGATAACTTGATCCTTAAAGATGTCAAGGGCAAAGTGATCATAAAAGACGAACAGGCAATCCTTGAAAATATGACTTCCAGCATTTTTGATGGGAATCTAGCCCTTTCAGGAAATGTATCGACAAAAGGAGATGAACCTGTTTTCAATATGGATCTTGGAGTTAACAAATTTGATTTATCCCAATCTTTCAATGGTATGCAGCTTCTGCAAAATCTAGCTCCTATTGCCAAAGCATTGCAGGGAAAACTTAATTCTACCATAAATCTTAAAGGTACACTAAACAGCGAGTTTTCGCCAAAACTAAATTCTATAAGCGGTAATGCTTTTGCTGAATTACTAACTGCTAAAATTGAACCAA
>CBDUIO010000129.1:0-7158 GCA_965367355.1 uncultured Flavobacteriaceae bacterium | reverse complement strand
TCAGAATATGCAGCAGAAAAAGGGATCAATGTTCTGGTCGAAAACCACGGCGGATACACTTCAAACGGTGAATGGTTAGCCAATGTTATGAAACGAGTAAACAAATCAAATTGTGGAACTTTACCGGATTTCGGCAACTTTTGTCAGACCATAGGTTATGGGTCCATAAATGATCCAAATTGTAAAGATCCATATGATATTTACAAAGGATTAACAGAATTAATGCCATTTGCGAAAGCGGTTAGCGCAAAAAGCTATGATTTCGATGAGAACGGAAATCAGCCTAAGATCGATTATCTGAAAATGATGCAGATTGTCCAGGATGCGGGATATACAGGATTTGTTGGTGTTGAATATGAAGGCAGCAACAAAAGTGAAAAGGAAGGAATTGAACTGACAAGAGATCTTCTTTTAAAGGTGGGCAAAGAACTTTCAAACTAATTAATTAATCTAACTATAAATTCAAATACTATGGGTAAAAATAAAAAAGACAATACCTATTCTCGAAGGAAGTTTGTAGGTACTACATTGGCAGCTACTGCGGGTTTTACGATAATTCCGTCGTGTGCTGTTAGCGGTTTAGGGTACAAAGCTCCAAGTGACAAATTAAATATTGCAGGAATTGGTGTTGGCGGAATGGGTTTTAGCAACCTTAAGCAAATGGAAACTGAAAATATTGTAGGGCTTTGTGATGTAGATTTTAAATATTCTGACAGAGTGTTTAAGCACTATCCTAAAGCAAAGACTTATCAGGATTTCAGAAAAATGTATGATGAAATGGGCAGCTCTATTGATGCTGTAGTTGTAGCAACGGCAGACCATACACATGCCATTACTACTGCTCAAGCCATGGCTATGGGGAAACATGCATTTTTACAGAAGCCATTAACACATACAGTATATGAGTCGAGATTGCTTACGAAGTTAGCCGATAAACACAAGGTAGCGACATCTATGGGTAATCAAGGATCGTCTGAAGAAGGAGTGAGCCTTATGGCAGAATGGATTGCCAATGGAGAAATAGGCGAAGTGACGAAAGTTGAAGCCTTTACAGACAGACCAATCTGGCCACAAGGACTTCAAAGGCCAAAAGGTATTCAGGAAGTGCCTAGTACCTTGGATTGGGATCTTTTCATTGGTCCTGCACCAATGCGACCATATAATGAAATTTATACGCCTTGGAACTGGAGAGGCTGGTGGGATTTTGGTACCGGAGCTCTGGGTGATATGGCTTGTCATATTTTACATCCTGTATTTGTGGGATTGGAATTAGGATATCCTATTTCAGCCCAAGGTAGTTCAACCTTGTTGATGACAGATTGCGCTCCAAATGCAGAGAAAGTATCCCTGGTATTCCCTGAAAGAAAATCAGCCAGAAGTGGCACACTTCCGGAAGTTGAAGTAGTTTGGTACGATGGCGGATTACAGCCGGATAGACCAGAGGGATGGCCAGATGGCAAAGACATGAATAATCAGGGAGGTGGTGTGATATTTCACGGTACAAAAGATACACTGGTTTGTGGATGCTATGGAAGAGATCCTTGGCTGATCTCAGGAAGAACTCCTAATGCACCTAAATTCAGAAGAAGAATTGAAGTTTCTCATGAACAGGATTGGATTAGAGCATGTAAAGAGAGTCCGGAAAATCGTGTAGAAACTGCATCTCCATTCAGTGAAGCAGGACCATTTAACGAAATGGTGGTCATGGGCGTATTGGCAGTGCGTCTGCAAGGATTGAATAAAAAACTGACATGGGACGGAGAGAATATGAGATTTACAAATATTAGTGATAATGAAACAATAAAGATCATTAAGGAGGATAATTTCAGTATTCATGATGGACATCCAACATTCGAAAGAAAATATACAGATCCGTTAAATGCTAAGGCATTTGCAACAGAACTGATCAAGCATAAGTATAGAGATGGTTGGAATTTGCCTGAAATGCCGAGTTAAAACAACAGAGAATAAAACAATAAACAAATAACAAAACATTTTAAAAATGAGAACAAAATTTTTGATTACAATTTTTGCTCTGGCAATGCTGCCAATAGTTTCAGGGTGTAAATCAGATGGCAAAAAGGAAGCAACAGAAGAAGCTGTAGAGGAAGAAATGACTTCAACGGATTCTGATATAGCCATAAATAGTTTATCCCAGGCCGAAGTAGAAGACGGATGGATTCTGCTTTTTGACGGAAAGACGACTGATGGATGGCGTGGTTACAAAAAAGATCATTTCCCTACGGCATGGAAATTAGTTGATGGATCTATACATTGTATGGGTTCAGGGAGAGGTGAAGCCGGAGCCAAAGATGGAGGTGATATAATCTACGACAAGGAATTTCAAAATTTTACATTATCCCTGGAATGGAAAATATCTGAAGGAGGTAATTCCGGAATATTTTACTTAGGTCAGGAAGAGCTTGACTATATCTGGAAAACGGCTCCTGAAATGCAGGTTCTGGATAATGATAAGCATCCGGATGCTAAATTAGGAAAAGACGGTAACAGACAAGCAGGTTCATTGTATGATCTTATTCCTGCAAAACCACAAAACGCGAAACCAGTAGGTGAGTGGAACCAGGTGGAAATTACAGTTTACAAAGGCACTGTGGTTCATAAACAAAATGGAGTGAATGTTGTAGAATACCATTTATGGACTCCAGAATGGAATGAATTGGTTGCCGGAAGTAAGTTCCCTGGACTTAACCCTGATTGGGCAGATGTTGCCTCAAAAGGCTATATTGGATTGCAGGATCATGGTGATGATGTGTGGTTCAGAAATATAAAAATTAAAGAACTTTAATCTTTAATAGAATAGAAAAATAAAGAGGCTGTCTGAAAATTCAAAAAGCTCCATAATATGTCATTCTGAGCTTGTCGAAGAATCTCAATTAATTGAATATGGAAGTATGAATTTGTTTGAGATTCCTCCGCTTCGGTCGGAATGACATGTTTCAGACAGCCTCTTTTTATTTGAATAATTGATCTGGATTTATGAGCTGGTTGAGTTTATCAATTAGTTGCTCATCAAGTAAGGATAACCCATATTGATACGATGCATTCATCCAGCCAAATCCTTCCTGGGTGATATATTCAAAATCGGTTCCAACATTGCCATATTCTGCAAACACCTTATGCGTGGCTGCAACAACATCATATTTTTCAGGGATGGTTCCGTTGTAATCCACGGCATTTTTAGTAATCATATAAAGCCATCGGTAAATTAATTCCTGGGCTTCTTTTTGAAAGCCGTAATGAATGAATCCTTTCCAGATCATCATTTGATGAGGTGCCCAGCCATTAGGATAGTCCCATTGTCTGGCAGGACCGATTCCTGTAGTGCTTTCTAAACTTTTTTTAGAGCAACCTGCTATTCCCCCCTTTTCCATCAATGCAGGCAAAGCATGTTTTATTAAGGACAGTGCTTGTTGCTGTGATGTCATTCCAGCCCATAATGGTGTAAATGTTGTAGCAGCAATGAATGTTGATTGTTGATTGGATTGTATGTTATAATCGAAGTACATTCCATGATCTTCATTCCATAAATAATGATCTACCAGTTTCTTTCGGTCTATCGCTTTTTCAATCCAATATGCACTGTTGTAACTTTTGGAATTTGACACGAAGGAATCATTGAATTCTTTCTTTATGATTTGAGCAAAGTCCAGTTCATATTTATAGAGCAAAGCGTTTAATTCTACCAGATTCAGATGAGCACAATTCCCTTCAATTCTATAGGATGTGTCATGTCCTGATTCTCGTACACTTCGATCATGGATGAAATAATCATCCAGGTCAGAATTTATAATGTCACCTTTCTTATATTTCGAGATGTAATCCGGAATGCTCAACTTAAATTTATCGGCATACGGCTTAATGATGGAATCAAAATGACCTTCTTCACATTCAGGAGGAATTCCGATGCCTTCTGCTAAATATCTGTTCAAGCCATTTCTTGTCAATCGTTTTCCCTCAACCATCCAGACAGTTTCATATTCCTTGATTGCTGTTTTTAAGTGACTCTCCAGCCACTTTTTATCTTTTATGATCTGGTATACTTCTGTAATCAAACTAGTGTAAAAAGGAGGTTGTGTGCGTGTCAGGTAATACGATCGGTTCGCATTGAGGATCTTGCCATAATGTTCAATCTCATATTGAAAATTATCAGCCATGGCCTTAGCCAATTCAACTTTTCCATCCAACATCAATCCTACAGATTCAAAATAACTGTCCCAGCCATACATTTCATTGAATCGTCCGCCTGGAACAACAAAAGGGACACCTTTGATCTTGTTATTCTTTTCATCGAGTTTTAAAGATAAAATTCCGGGTTTGTCATTGATGGATCTTACAAATTCCGGAGTCACATTTTGGGGTAGCCTGATGGCTTCAACAGGTAGTTTGTTTTCCAGACTTTGATAATACTTTAAAGCTAAATTATCTTGGTATGGAATATAGATCCTTAATTTATCAGACTGCAAGGTCTCATTTTTTGTATCATGCAAAAGACCTGTAATTCCTTGCTCATCCATGGTTCGAGTCAATCCTTTCCAGTAGTAATCCCGAATCATTCTGGAAATGCGATTGACAGGTTGTTCTTCTATATTTTCTAATTCAATAGCAGCAGTCGAGCGACCTTCATTTTTAGCGATGACCAATTCCTGTAATAAATTAGACAGATGATAGGTTCCTTTTACCGTATATTCAGAACCTTCGGTTGACTGTACAATAAAAGACTTCGGGCCTTTATCTTCAATGGTTATTTTTTTATCACCATCTGTATCTTCTTGATGCAGTAATTGTTCTAAAGTAGCTTCGATATTTAAATTAAAAAGCATGATTATACAGTAACTTGTTTTTTAGACATTCTGTCAATAAGAAGCACAAAAACAATTAACAGAAACATTGGGATCAATAAAAAGTAAAATGCATTTGCACCACCAACACTTTCAAACAGCTCCCCAACAATTCTTGAACCAATCGTGCCTCCTAAGGCAGAGAAAATAATGATTAACCCAGACATTGGTGAATGTAAACTTTTTGGTAAAGAACTTAGCACCGTAGAATTCAATAAAGGATAAATAGGAGCGATAAATAAACCAATTAATGGTAAAATAAAGCCTAATAAAGGGACTTGAGACAAGCTTGAAATTTCTCCTATGGCTTGAATATCTCCTTGTAATTGTGGCAAAATATAAATGAGGATACCTCCGGAAATAATTACACAAGACACAACCAAAACCACCCAATTGATATGTTTTGTTAAGAAGCCGGCTATGAATCTACCCAATGCTAAAGACAGAGCTAAAATACTGGCCATCTGAACGCTTAAAACTGAATTAAAATTAAATATTTTTTTATTGAATGTCGGCAGCCATGTCATGATTCCCTGTTCTATCATTACGAATAAGAATGCTGAAATAATAAAAACCAGGACCAAAGGGACGACCATTAATTTTACAGATTCTTTTAAGTCATCCTTCAGGCTAGAGCCAATAGCTTCAACTTCATATTCAACTTTAGAAAATAGCAGAAATATAAAAGAAACAGAAATGAGACCACATAATAAATAATACACATTAAGCCATGAATTCTCATCAGATGAATAAAAAGCGGGAAATAAAAAGTATGCAACAGCAATTCCTACCATAAAAAATCCTTCTATCGAGCTCATTAAGGAGGCATGTTCTTTTTTGGAATCTGTTAAAATTCCAATTAGGGAATACACAGATAGTTTAATTAAAGCAAAACTAACACCAATAGTTAGAAACAGTACTTTAGTGTAGAAAAAAGAATTCCCAAATATTATCTGCAAACAGCCAAAAAACACGATACCTAAGGCAACAAGCATTGCTCTTTTATACCCAAAACGGGGTAAAAAAGAAGCTACTAAAAAAGAGACTAAAGCAATTGGTAAATCTTTAAAAGCTTCTAAAACCGAAGCTTGGGATTCAGTTACTTTATAAACATCAATTGATTTTTCAATAACAATTCCAACACTATTTAAAAGAATGGCAAAAACAAAATAATTAAGATAGATGGAGATTTTAATGCCTAAATTTTTCATGATTTCTGATATTAATGTCCGCCACCAGCTGTGATTACAAGGTTTTCATCATCATTTTCAGAATCAGGTTGCTTTATGCGCAATGCTAAAACACCTGCAATAATGAAAAATACACCACCAAATATTATAGCATTTACCGCGCTGTCATCAAGTAAATGTTTTACTATTGGGCCAAAGGTCAATGTTTGTATTCCCATTGGAATAACGATCATCATATTTAATATTCCCATGTAAACACCTCGTCTTTCATGAGTAACCACTTTTGACACCATTGAGTACGGGATTCCCATCATGGCTGCCCAGCCAATACCAAATAAAACCATTGGTAAAATGACTAAAAGCGGATCTTGAATATGCGGGATACTTAACATGGCAATTCCCGTTAAGAACAAACTGAACACATATACTTTTTTACCGCCAAACTTTAATGCCAATGGAACTAATGCCAGCGCAAAAACAACGGTTGATACATTATAGGTGGTATTCATTTTTGCTGCCTGACTTAAAGCCTGAGAGGCATCAAAATTCATGCTTTCCCTAAACATTGGCGCAATAAACTGCCAATAAACAAATAAGGCATACCACTGAAACAGATACACAGCAGATAATTTCCACATGAGTTTCGGCATATCCTTAATGGCATCAATAATTTCAATGAAAGGCGTTCTTATTCGGTCAATAAGAGGCAATGCATTGTGTCTCTTAATTTCATCAAATTCTTCATCAGAAGGAGGTATTTCCGGGGTTTTTAAAACTGACCATAAAATGGTAGAAACCGACAATACAGCACCTATAAAAAATGAATAATAAAGCCATTTTGGAATAGATTTTACGCCTTCTTCGACCGTCTCTGCACCACCAAACCAGTCTTGAAATAAAAATATGGAAGCATTGGCCAGTACAATACCGGCACCAACAAATAAACTTTGCATTTGATAACCAAAACTTAATTGCTTATTAGGTAATTTATCACCAACAAAAGCACGATACGGTTCCATGGCCATGTTGTTACCAACATCAAGGATCCATAGTAATCCTACAGCAAACCAAAGTGTAGGACTAAATGGAAATGCAAACAAACACAAACT
>CBDUIO010000128.1:0-7183 GCA_965367355.1 uncultured Flavobacteriaceae bacterium | reverse complement strand
AGGAAGGAATTCCAAGCGTCCGGTATATTGATGGCCCCCTAAGTTTCCAGAGGTAATGTTTCGCCCTTCACCTTGAGAAACAGAGAATATCTCTCTCATAACAAAGGTATCTGATAAGTTAGATTTGTGACGCAATTGAATACCCATGTCACGATCTATATTAAATCGGCTGTTTAAAAGAGATCTATCCACTTGCTGAAGGTTTCCGGAAGAGATTACACGCTCTATGTTACCGGGTAATTTTGTTTGCCCAAACCAAAATTCGAAACCTGGAGCGAAATTATACTTAATAACAGCATCTAAGATATATCGCGGAGCATTGCTTGTAAACTCTGAAGCACCTGAAATATCACGATTTGATAATCCTAGTTCTAGTTTATATTCAAGTTTTGGTGAAAATGCATATCCATCAAATTTTAATCGTGCTCGTCTAACTAAAAAGTTAGATTCAGCACTTTCACCATCTTCAAAATTAGCAATGGCCAGAAACTGCATTCGTGTAGCGACTTTCATTGTCCAGGTACTGTCTTGTCCTACCAGGTTAAAAAGTCCTTTTCCAAATTTTGGTGCATTTGTTTCCTGAGCTACAACAAAAAATGAAATTGACAATAGTAAGGCTGTAAGTGATAATTTTAAATTCATTATTATTTTTATTAGTTAATCATGATGCAAATAACAACAACTCATGTTAACTAAATGTTTCCTAATGATTATTATAAAGTCAAATAACCGGGTAAATTTATTATTGAAATTAAGTATCTTGCTTGTCTTAATAAATTAAAATGAACTGGGAAAAACTACTCTCATTAAAACGATTTGGAGACACCAATAAACGAATACGAAAAGAACAGGACGAAACAAGATTAGGTTTTGAGGTAGATTATGACCGGATCATATTTTCATCGGAATTTAGAAGTTTGCAGGATAAAACTCAGGTAATTCCATTATCCAATACAGATTTTGTACATACACGTTTAACTCACAGTTTAGAAGTTAGTGTTGTTGGCAGATCATTAGGCAGAATAGTTGGTCAAAAACTACTGGAAAAACATCCTCATTTAAAAACAATTCATGGTTATCAGGCCAATGATTTTGGAGCTATTGTGGCAGCGGCTTCGTTAGCGCATGACATTGGAAATCCGCCTTTTGGTCATTCCGGGGAAAAGGCAATTGGGGAGTATTTTAAAACCGGGAAGGGTGCTGAATTCAAGGATCAGCTTAACGACAAAGAATATCAGGATCTATGTGATTTTGAAGGTAATGCCAACGGGTTTAAAATTATTACTCAAGACAGAAAGGGTAGAGAAGGCGGGCTGCGTTTGAGCTATGCTACTCTTGGAGCTTTCATTAAGTACCCTAAGGAGTCCTTGCCTAAAAAACCAACAAACAATATTTCACATAAAAAATATGGTGTTTTTCAAAGTGAAATTAAAGCATTCAGAGATGTGGCTTCAGATCTAGGTTTGATTCCTCATAGTTCAGGTATTGAATCTATGTTTAGCAGGCATCCTCTGGCGTTTTTAGTTGAAGCGGCAGATGATATATGCTATACCATCATCGATTTTGAAGACGGGATAAATCTGGGCTTAGTTCAAGAAGAATTTGCATTGGAATACCTAATTAACTTAGTTCGCGATTCCATTAATATAAAGAAATATAATTCTCTTAGCAATACCAATGACCGCGTTAGCTATTTAAGAGCCTTGGCTATTAATTCCTTAATTATGGAAGCTTCAAATATATTTTTAAAAAATGAGGAGACCATTTTAAAAGGAGAATTTACTCATGGGTTACTGGACAAATGTAAATATGAAGCTCAAATAAAAGATATTATTTCATTAAGTGTGGAAAAGATCTATCAGTCAAAAGAGGTCATAGATAAAGAAATAACAGGATATGAAGTCATAAAAAAATTACTATCCATATTTATTAAAGCAGTAAATAATTATCATGAAAACAGGTCGACCAGTTACGACCGATTAATATTAAAGATCTTGCCACAAACCATTGATTTTTCGAACAAATCACTTTATTTAAGACTGTTAAATGTCTGTCATTATGTGGCTTCTCTCTCTGATAGTCGAGCCATTTTAACTTACAAAAAAATTGCCGGTATTGAAATATAAGATTGTTTAGTAATCTGTTTTACTTATGTTTTTTAATTTAAGGAATCTAGTTTTTCCTCAAAAATATCCTTTGCATAAACTAAGTTTATATATATAAAAAAAGAATTTTAATACATTTCTTCGGATTTATTTGCATTTAATCGATAAAATATGTATGTTTGTCGAGAATTGATGTAAAAGTCAATTTTTATAAATCATTTTTTAGCTCCAAATCTAAAGAAAATGAAAAAAAACTTATTATTCGCTTTAAGCGTATTCGTTATTACCATTGCTGGATTACTTGTGTTTTGTGAAGCTTCCAATAAGCCAAGCAAAGAATCTTTAAAAATTAACAAAGTTCAGCAGAAAGATGATATGAAAGGTCTGGCATCGTTGAATAACTAACCAGATTTTTGATATCTGTTAATTTTTAGAAATTATTTCGGATATGTTATCAATGTCTATTCCGCAAATAGATTGCAATTCTTCTATAGTACCTTGTTCTATGAATTGATCCTTAATACCAAGAACAATAATTTTATTCTTAAATCCTTTTTCTGTAGCAAATTCCAATATCGAACTTCCAAACCCTCCTTTTATAGTACCGTCTTCTATTGTTATAACCGTAGCATAGGTTTTAAAGATAATTTCCAGTAAATTTTCATCTAAAGGTTTGATAAACCTTAAGTCATAATGAGCGACCGGATCTATTCTGGTACTTTTCTTTATAGCTTCTGTAACATTATTAGCAATCGTTCCAACACTTAAAATTGCAAGGTCTTTACCCTTTGCTAATTGGACTCCTTTTCCTATTTCTATCTTTTTAAAAGGTTGTTTCCAATCTATCAAATGACCTCTACCTCTAGGATATCGAATGGCAATTGGTGACTTCAATCCAAGTTGAGCAGTGTACATTATATTTCTTAATTCTACTTCATTTCTTGGGGCAAAAATGATCAAGTTTGGAATACATCTTAAATAAGCCAGATCAAAAACACCATGATGGGTGGCTCCATCTTCACCAACTAATCCGGCTCGGTCCAGACAAAAAACAACCGGTAATTTTTGAAGAGCTACATCATGTATAATTTGGTCATAAGCTCTTTGTAAAAAGGTTGAATAGATATTACAAAAAGGAATGAAGCCTTGCGTTGCCATTCCTGCAGCCATTGTAACCGCATGCTGTTCGGCTATCCCAACATCAAAGGCCCTTTCAGGGATTTTCTCCATCATGAATTTTAAAGAGCTGCCAGTTGGCATTGCAGGAGTGATGCCTATAATTCTTTTATTATTTTCTGCAAGTTCAACTATGGTATGACCAAAAACATCCTGAAATTTAGGTGGATTTGAGCTGGTATCTTTTTCCTGTAAATCACCTGTACTGGCATTAAACTTCCCGGGAGCATGATATTTCACCTGATCTTGTTCCGCTTGCTTAAGTCCTTTCCCTTTTTTGGTTAAAACATGTAGTAATTTAGGGCCTTGTACTAATTTAAGCCGTTCTAATTCTAAAATGATCTCATCCACATTATGCCCATCAATGGGACCTGAGTAGTCAAATTTTAAAGCTTCAAAAATATTGTCTTGTAATGGTGTGCCTTTTTTAACATGAGTGAGGTATTGTTTAAGGGCGCCAACGCTTGGATCAATACCTATGGCATTATCATTTAATACCACTAAAATATTCGCATCAGTAACACCTGCATGATTCAACCCTTCAAATGCCATTCCGCTGGCTATAGATGAATCACCAATAACTGCTATATGATGTTTTTGTAAATCCCCTTTCAATTTTGAAGCAATTGCCATTCCTAATGCAGCCGAAATAGAAGTTGATGAATGACCAACTCCGAATGCGTCGTATTCACTTTCCTCGCGATTCGGGAATCCGCTAATTCCATTTAACTGTCTGTTTGTATGGAATATTTCTCTTCTTCCGGTCAAAATTTTATGAACATAAGCCTGATGACCCACGTCCCAAACCAAAAGATCATTTGGGGTGTTAAAAACATAGTGCAGAGCAATAGTTAATTCAACAACTCCCAGACTGGAACCTAGATGTCCTTCTTTTGTTGCTACAATATTTATTATGAACTCCCTTATTTCTTTAGCTAGTTGAGGTAATTCATCTTTACGCAATTCACGTAAATCTTTAGGGTAATTAATATTTGAAAGTATTTTTTTTGGCACGAAACAAAAGTACGAGTTTGAAATTGTATTTTTATGCTTATGAAAAACATTTTCGACGACAACTATTTTATGAAAAAAGCGCTTCAGGAAGCTGAGGCTGCTTATGATAAGGGAGAAATACCCGTTGGAGCAGTTATCGTAATTGAAAATAAAATTATTGCAAGATCACATAATTTAACAGAAACATTAAATGATGTTACAGCTCATGCGGAAATGCAGGCTATTACAGCAGCAGCAAATTATTTGGGAGGAAAGTACTTGATAAATTGCGCGCTTTATGTGACATTAGAACCTTGCCAGATGTGTGCGGGAGCATTATACTGGAGCCAGATTTCCCGAATAGTTTATGCCGCAAAAGATGAACGAAGAGGATTTAGTGTTATGAATACAAAATTACATCCCAAAACAAAAGTTACCGGAGGAATTATGGAAAAGGAGGCCTCCGTATTATTGAAACAATTCTTTATAAATAAGAGAAATTTAAACTAAACTTTTTTATCGTTTTGGTAATCCTTCATCTTTTTAATGTTCTCTTTTGACAACATATAATCATTTACTTTTCTGTCTTTCCATCTATGATAAGTAAATAAAGGGATAGCAAACAGAAATAAACCAACCACGCCAATACCAATAAGTTTTTCTGCAACAGGTTCCGGCTTTAAAATAAATCCGGTTATTATGCTGCCAATAGAGGCTAAGAAAAGCAATCCTATTATATATTTCATTGACTAAATTTAATTAATTGTCTTCGGTAAGCTGTAAGTAATCTGGATTTAGAAATAAATCCGAAATATTTTCCATCCTTAAGCACCACCAAATTCCAGGCACCTGTTCTTTTGAACTTGTTTAAAATATCTTCTGCAGTATCTTTTTCGTAATAGATAATATCAGAACCGTCATGCATTAAACTTTCAACCTTGACCGTTTCATAGAGATCGTTATTGAACATTATACTGCGAATATCATTAAGTGTCAGAATTCCTAAAAATTCCATTTTATCATTGACAACAGGGAAATGATTTCGAGAAGATTTTGCTACAGCATTATTTACAATTTCACCCAATTTCATTTCTGGAGTGAGCAATATAAAATTTGTTTCAATGATCTTATCTATATCCAGCATCATGAGTGCATTTTTGTCCTTGTCGTGGGTAATGAGCTCACCTCTCTGTGCCAGTTTCAAAGTATAAATTGAATGTGAAATATAATATTTAGTGATCGCATATGAAATTGCAGCAACCAGCATAAGCGGAACGAATAATTCATATCCTCCGGTAATTTCGGCAATTAAAAAAATAGCGGTTAAGGGAGCATGCAATACACCTGCCATTAATCCGGTCATGCCTATTAATGTGAAGTTTGTTTCTGATACATCAAATGATAATCCAATATTATTAATAATTTTTGCTATGGCATTTCCTAAGGCACTTCCCATCACCAATGTTGGAATAAAAACACCTCCAACACCTCCGGCTCCAAAAGTTGTGGTCATAGCAATGGACTTGAATATTGTAATACCTAACAACAATGCGATCACTATCCAGATATTATTTAGATCCAGTTCAAAAGGGGTTTGTCCAATAGCTGCTATATGGTCTCCTTTTAATAGATTATTGATCACACCATAACCTTCACCGTATAGAGGAGGGATTATGTAAAGCATGGCTCCAATTGCCACACCACCAATTAACAGCCGTTTAGCTCTACTCTCAATTCCTTTGAAGAAATCGGTTATTAAAAAGAACATTTTTGAGAAGTAAACAGAAGCAATACCTGTAGCCAATCCCAAAATGACATAAAACAGTATATGTTCAATTTCAAATTGATCGATCATTTTAAATCTAAGAAGAACTTGTGTTCCTAAAAAGAAGTATGATGTAATAACTGCAGAAACAGATGCAAGTAAAAGTGGAATCAGAGATGTAAATGCTAAATCCAGACTAAATACTTCAATAGCAAAAATAATTGCCGCAATTGGAGCTTTAAACATTGATGCCATGGCTCCGGCAGCAGCACAACCAATTAAAAGCATTCTGGTCTTTAGATTCATGTGGAATAATCTAGCAGTATTGGATCCTATAGCAGAACCAACACTAACAGCTGGTCCTTGTAATCCTACAGAACCACCAAAACCAACAGTTATAGGGGCTGTAATCAAAGCGGCATAAATATTATATCTGGGGATGATTCCGTTTAATTTTGAAATTGCGTGCAGTGTTGTAGAAATACCGTGTCCTATATGTTTTTTTAACCAGGTTTTTTTTATTATAAATACAAGAACTAATCCAATAATTGGAAAAATAAAGTACAGTGAACTTTTATAATCTTCAAAAATGTTAATTTCAAGTAGTAATTGAATGTAATGGGTAAGGTTTTTGAGAACTACAGTACCGAGACCAGCTAAAAAACCAACCAATATGCTCAGGATATAAATAAAATTCCTTTCAGAAATATTTTTGTACTTCCAAATTAAGAACTTTCGTAACAATAATTTAAACCGGTTTGTCATTCATTAAAGCTACTAAAAAATCCTGCTTTGAATTAGGATCTATAATTTAATTGTTTAAGTTCAATTTTAAATTCAGTTCTTTTAACTGATCTTCATCTATTGGAGCTGGAGCATCTATCATAACATCTCTTCCGGAATTGTTTTTTGGGAAGGCAATAAAATCTCTTATAGTTTCTTGCCCGCCTAGAATAGCGACCAATCTATCCAATCCAAAGGCAATTCCTCCATGAGGTGGTGCTCCATATTCAAATGCATTCATTAAAAATCCGAATTGTGCTTTTGCCTGCTCTTTTGTAAACCCAAGGTGGTCGAACATCAATGATTGTGTTTCACGGTCATGTATTCTAATCGAGCCACCACCTATTTCATTACCGTTCAG
>CBDUIO010000127.1:0-7208 GCA_965367355.1 uncultured Flavobacteriaceae bacterium | reverse complement strand
GTACCATCTAATTGAAGATACTTATTATTGATAATAGCATTATCACCATTGACAGTAAAAGTTTTATTGTTATCGATAAACATTCCCAGAGCTTCATGAGATTTAGAGGTCGTGATGTTATGATGTATTTTCACAATACTATATGGCTCGGGAGTTTTTTGATACGCCTGTGTGAAAAATGCCTCAAAATCTTCAATATCCCAGACATCACCATGCAACCAGGTAGCTTCAGAAGTCCAGTCACCATCAGCTTTTGTTTCAAATGGCATTGGAGCTGTTTGAGGCTGAAATGTATTCATATTATGCACAGTAGCTACAAAGCCATTTGCAGATTCATCCGGAATCCTGCCAGTCTGAATATTGGTCATTGGATAGTATGCAATTAAATTTGACCAGGGAATTGTTGCATTTGAAACACTATCTGAAATATCATTATCAAGTACAGAGCCATGAACAGTTCCGGCATTATTTTCAATTTCCTGGTAAATCATTTGTTGTATCTGATCACGTGTTAATATCGTATCAAATAATTTTACTTCATCAATCCAACCTTCAAAATTTTCTCCAATGGCCGGTTGAGTATCTTCTTTAGAGCCTATTCTAAAAGGATTGGAATTCGTGAGTCTTGGACCATTCATTCCCATATTGGAAATAAAAGCTCCATTTACATAGATTTTAATACTCTCTGATACGTAGTTAACGGTTACGGTGTAATTCATCCAGTCGGTATCACCAATTAAAATTCCCAATCCGTTTTGGGATGGTCCGGCACCATAAGAATGCCTTGTCCAAATTTTTGGAGTATTATCGCCACCAGGTCCTAAGTCGATTTCGAACATATCTTTTTGGCCAATAATAAAACGACGATCAAAAGTATTTCCTGTAGGCAAGAAATTAGGTTTGATCCAAAAACTCAAGGTAAATTCATTTAGGCTGTTAATTTGGGATGTGGCAATTTCGAAGTAATCATCAACACCATCAAAATCCAGAGCGGCAGATACGGGCGGGTTTATCGCAAATAGATCTCTATAGTCTAAATCGCCTCCGGAAGCCAAATCGCCATCAATATCTCCAAAAGAAGCAGTCAAATTTGCAGCATCTCCTGTTGTAATTTCATCATTGACATCAAACGATGAGGTGTTACTATCGAAGGCATCGTCCAGCCCGTCGGTATCTACATCGACATTGCTTAGGATGTCTGCATCTCCGTTTTCCTGTATATCCGGAGTACCATCATCATCAGAATCTGTATCAAGATAATCAGGCATACCATCTCCGTCGGTATCTTCAGGTGAAATTCCACTTGAATAAGCTGTATTAGTTCCGTTCGCATTGAAGGTCCCTGCCGGAATAAGGTAACCTATGGAAGGTTGAGCTTCAATATTATCGGGGATACCATCGTCATCAGAATCAATATCATATGGGTTTGGAAATCCGTTATTATCAAAATTAGCAACGGGATATGAGTCAGGAATGCCATCAGCATCTGTATCTGTTCCTGTATAGATAGCTGACGCTGTATTTTCTGCAGTTCCATCATTGCCTACATCTCCATCGTAAATATCATTAAATCCATCTCCGTCAGTATCAATAAAACCATCGGCTAAGCCATCATTGTTGGTATCTGGCAATCCGGCTTCAATGACATCATAAATTCCGTCACCATCACTGTCCAGGTCCTGCGAGTTAGAATAGCCATCATTATCATTGTCAAAATTACTGATTTGTAAGCCATCAATTCCACTACAATTTGCACCAAGGCCAAAATTGTATTTCGCAAAATCAATACCTAATGTTTCAGAACTTAAATTGGTTATTTTTATATATTGAGTATTCCCACCCAAAAGCTGGTAGCTTAATACAGAATAAGTGCCGTCAAAATTTGTCAAGAAATTTTCACCATTTGAATAGGTAATACCATCAGCTGATCGCTCAACTCTAAAGGATAACTGACCTGTTCCAGATTGCCTGACGTGTCTTACTGTAATATTATTCCCAGCCGGAATAACATCGGTAAATGCTAATTCTAAAGATCCTCCAACACCAATATCGGCGTAACTAAAAGTGCCTGAGCCTAGAGCATCGTTCGCATTACTCGTATTAACTGAATTATGAACCGAAGTAGCCCATCCGCTCGCTGCCGGAGCATTGGTGCATCTAAAATCATATATATCCGGGATTCCATTCCCATTATTATCTGTTGTATTGTCAGCATAACCATCACCATCTGTATCAACTCCGCCTGCCTCAACAATATCAGGAATACCATCATTATCGGAATCAATATCCAAATAGTCCAAGGTTCCATCATTGTCTGTATCTTTTAAACAATAATTTAGCTCAGTGAATCTTAGTGATTGACCAGAACCGGTGTTATAAATAAAAACGATTCTGCTTATTTGATCAGGAAAATAAAAATAAGCACCTCCAACGGCATCATCTGCTTCATCATCACCATCACTCTCAGGAGCACTGTTAATATTCTCTATAAGATTTCCTGTTCTGCCAACTATAGATCCAAGAAAAGGAACATTAGCTGGACTTAAACTTATTAAATTATTTAATTCATCATAGGCATTGACTGTGAGCTGCTCATTTTCATCGAAATCGGTTACTTTAAAAGTTACATTTTTTACAGGTGTAGAAAAACTTAGTTGAAGCTGTTCATTGGATGAAGGTCCCTGAAAACGAATGGCATCTCCTTGATTACCTGCAACATAGCCATAAAAAGCAGTTGCATGGGTTGTTGTATATGTAAGGGTTGTTTCCTCTATTGCATAACTTGAATTCGTAACAATAGGAGTATCTATGCCAATGGTATTGGCAATATCTATGGTTGAGCATCCATCTAAATTATCCGGAACACCATCATTATCTTCATCCTGATCCAAATTATTAGCTGTGCCATCACCATCAGAATCCTGTGAATACGCAGTATTGCATATTAACAATATAGAAAATATAAGCAAAAGTGAAAGTAGTCTTTGCTTCATATAAACGGTGTTTGGGGTCTAACACACGAATATATTAAAAATGGCCTATAAAACAGTAAATTATAAAATATTTTCGATGAAATACCTCGTTTAAGTGTATCCTTATTAGGATAAAGTACACTTTTATATACCATTGAAACTCAAAAATCAATATAAAATCACGCCTGTTTAAAACAAAAAAGCGCAGGTTCCCGATAGCTATCGGGATTGCTGCGCTTTTCACAACAAAATTAATTATTAACCCTTAATTAATAATCACTTTTCTGCTTCTTGATAGATTGCTATCTGATTTTATATGCACCAAATAAACACCGGCATTTAAGGTTGACACGTCAATACCATCCTCTAATGTTTTGTTATTAATCCCGCTATATGAAACGACTGTCTGACCTAACATATTGATAAAACTCAATTTGGAAACGTTTTCAATTAAGTCTCGTACATACAATTTAGCTTCTGATTGGTTTACATGTACTATCATCTTGTTCTCGGTAAATTCTTCACTGGAAAGAGTTGGGTTCTGAAACGTCACTTTAAAGCGATCCATAAATGTTCCTGCTTTTGACGTGAATTCATAGCCATCTTTATCTCTCAAATCAATAATTTCACCGGTTAAATTATCTCTTAAGTACAGATCCTGATCATCCGGGATATTAGTGATCTCAGTGGATATAAGTGTATAAGTATAATCTCCGGTTGCGTGTAATACCAGATCTATTTCTTTGTCCGGTGTTATGGGCGAAAACGCCTGAATGACATATTGTTGCCCATTTAACAAGCTTCCCATGTCATCTCCAGGAGGATTGGAAATTAATCCGCCGTCATATCCATAATCAAAACCATCTGTGGCATCCTCGGTAAAACCTAAAACAAAACTTCTGCTGGCTCCATTGGACACGCGAAATTCCAATCTTAGAATCTGGATTTCAGATTCTACAGTTTCCTGGATTGATAAATTGTTGCTAATTGGATTTTTATCTGAAATAGGATCGATGTGTTCGGAATTAGTTTTGGCAAACAAAAGGTAATTTGAAAAAAGTAGTGCCAGTATAAAAAGTAAACGAATAAAATTTTTCATTACGAGGGAATTTTGGATTAATTATGTACTGATATGGTAATCAATACAATAGTTTAATAAAAGTAATCCAATACCCTTATTATGCCATATAAATTCGTTGTGTTATGATTGAAGTACGATTAATTGTAGGCAAATGTCAATTTAATCGATTAACAACTAAAGAGATAAGTTTCCAAAATGGTTAATTCACAAAATGCAAGATATCCTCAATTTTTGATATCAACTGAATCTTGATCTTAGGGTTTTTAAGACTTATCTTGTTATATTTTGATACAAATATTGTTGAAAATCCCAGTTTTTCAGCTTCCAGGATTCGTTGCTCTATGCGTTGAACGGGTCTGATCTCTCCCGACAAGCCGACTTCGGCAGCGAAACAAAAATCCTTTGGAATAGCAGTATCTTCATTTGATGACAATATAGCCGCGATAACAGCCAGATCTATTGCAGGATCATCAACTGTAATACCACCGGTTATATTAAGAAAGACATCTTTTGTCGCAAGCCTGAATCCTGCTCTCTTCTCTAAAACGGCCAAAAGCATATTTAATCTTTTTGCATTGAATCCCGTTGTGCTGCGCTGAGGTGTTCCATAAACAGCTGTGCTCACTAAGGCCTGTATCTGTATCATGATAGGTCTGAGTCCTTCAATAGTTGCTGCTATAGTATTGCCGCTTAGTTCCTCGTCTTTCTGGGAAATTAGTATTTCTGATGGATTTGAAACTTCTCGCAATCCAGAACTTTGCATTTCGTAAATACCTAACTCGTTGGTGGACCCAAATCGGTTTTTATTGGCTCTTAGAATTCTGAATACATGATTTCTGTCACCTTCAAATTGCAAAACCGTATCAACCATATGTTCCAGGATTTTTGGACCTGCAATATTCCCGTCTTTGGTAATGTGACCAATCAGAATAACTGGTGTAGATGTTTCCTTGGCGAATTTAATGAATTCTGCTGCGCATTCTTTTATTTGAGAAATACTTCCGGCGGAAGACTCAATATAATCGCTATGAAGTGTTTGCACTGAATCTATGATAACAATTTCAGGTTCTAAGGAGTGAATTTGCTTAAAAATATTTTGGGTTTTGGTCTCTGTTAACACAAAACAGTTATTGTTATTTGGATTGATGCGTTCTGCTCGCATTTTTATCTGCTTTTGGCTTTCTTCACCTGAAACATAAAGGGATTTATAAGGTAATTTCAAGGCCAGTTGAAGGAGCAGCGTACTTTTGCCAATTCCCGGTTCGCCACCGAGCAAAATCAATGATCCCGGGACAATGCCTCCGCCTAAAACACGATTGAACTCATTATCAGACGTTTTAAGCCTGGTCTCATTAGATGAATCAATTTCATTGATCCTTAAAGGTTTTGAGGTTCGTTTTTTGCTAGTATCAGAAGGGATTTTCCAGTCAGGTTTATCTTCTTTTTGAATAATTTCTTCTACAATGGTATTCCATTCCTTACAGGCAGTGCACTGCCCCTGCCATTTTGCAAACTGGCTGCCGCAATTCTGACAAAAAAATGTGGTTTTTACTTTAGACATGTGTTTATTTTAAAAGCCGAAATCTGCCTTTATTTCTTCAGCTTTTTCCAGCATCAGGTCTTTTGATATTCCTGCAATTTCATCTAAAACATAACCTGACTTATAGGTTCTATATGCTTTTTTAGGTTCTCCCATTTCCTCATAATATCTTGCCAGATAGTAAGTGCCCAAAAGAGATTCAGGGTAATCTTTGTTAGCCAGTTTGCTTAAATCCTGGTAGCTTTCATATAATTCATTTTTTTCAATGGCAGCCGATATAGCTCTAAAATCATTGATCAAGATCTTTTTATCGATTCCAAAAAGATCATTGACCATTTTATACTTTTCCTTTAAATAATCTACAGGGGAATAATCGAGATTCAATATAGTTTCCTGGTATTCCTGTTTACTAATTGGCTGAAAGGCACTGAATATGCCTTCTAAAGCATTTGGTATAGCGTGTGCTGCCACTGAATAGTGCGATGGGCCTTCAAAATCATTAAAACTGTAGTATAACGATTCGTTGCCTATAGATGCTAAATTAATATTAAGCACTTCAACACCCTGTCTTACTTTTCTTAGATCATTAGAAGCTGTTGCCAGGTAGTAGAAATATTTGTCTCGAAATTGCAGCAACCTCTCTGTGATATGTTGTTCCATTTCAGGAGCCAATTCAGGGCTAATGCTTATATAGGCATTAAAAAGCGGATCACTCTTAAAGAGGTAATAGTTAATGAAGTTTGCCGTTTTACCATGACCTACAGCTATTCTAAAATTTGCCGTTCTGTAATTTTGTTCAATGAATGGGATTAATTCAAAGCCGATAAACTCGAAAAAATTGGCTCCCGATTCTATGGGTAAGAAGTTTTCTTCTGAATACATTGTATCGTCATTTCTGGTTCGTGATTGATCTACACCGACTATTATGGCTTCCGGCATATCCTCCCAATACGAATAATACTTGACATTTCCTGCTACGGGATCAAAAAGGTAATCGCCATCAAAAACAATAAATAACGGATATGTTTGGTCTGTGTTTTTTTCATAACTACCTGGGAGCTGGATTTTTAGCTGTCGTATTTCTCCAAGTTTTTCTGAAGTAATTTCCTGGTCAATAACTTGAGAATACATTGAGTTGGAAATTAAGAGAACAAAAAATAAAAAGATCACTTTTTTCATAGTATTAAGATTTGAGATTTAATATGGCAATTTAGAAATTATTTTTCTCTATTAAAAACGGGGAGCAAAAGAAAGGACAAACCACCAAAAATCAGAATCAAGGCCGTTTGCGCAGTCCACATGATCCAACCAAAAGCAAAACTAAGGCTCTGATCTATTCCGAAAATAGAAAAAGCTGCCAGAATTGCAGCCGGATAAACAAATATTCCACCATTGGATGCGGCAATTGCAAATCCACCTGCAATAAATCCAATTAAAACAGCTGAAATTGGCACATTTTTAAGCTCCGGAACCGCAAAAACCGTCACATAGAACATTAAAATGTACATAAGCCAAATAAAAAGGGTGTGAGCGATAAATGCCCATTTTTTCTCCATTTTAAAAATACTGGTAGCGCCTTCTATAACTCCTAAAACAAAGTTTTTTATTTTAAAGG
>CBDUIO010000126.1:0-7233 GCA_965367355.1 uncultured Flavobacteriaceae bacterium | reverse complement strand
GGTAAAACTTTTAAGAACATGAATGAGAAGAATAAGCATGTTGACAGTCACGCAATGGCTTTTAAAGGATCGGACCCAGATTATGTGCTTTTTGGTACAGATGGAGGTCTTTACGAATCATTCGATCATACAAAATCATGGAAGTATGTAAGTAATTTACCAATTACACAATATTATAAAGTTGCTGTGGATGACTCAAAACCCTTCTATAATATTTATGGAGGAACCCAGGATAATGGATCTCATGGAGGTCCATCACAAACAATAAGCTCCGCAGGAATTACAAATGCCGACTGGTGGAAAACATTGGGTGCCGATGGACATCAATCGGCAGTGGAACCAGGAAATCCGGATATAACCTATGGGGAATTTCAGGAAGGTGTGCTTTGGAGAGTGGATCAGACAACAGGAGAAAGTGTTTTAATTCAGCCACAGCCTAGAGAAGGTGAACCCTATGAACGATATAACTGGGATGCTCCAATTTTAGTGAGCCCTCATAATCCCACAAGGCTTTATTTTGCTTCCCAGCGTGTATGGCGATCAGATAACAGAGGAGATAAATGGAAGCCCATTTCAAAGGATCTTACACGTAATCAGGATAGAATTACTCTTCCTGTCATGGGTAAACAACAAAGTTGGGATAACGCATGGGATGTGTATGCTATGTCTAATTATAACACGATAACCTCTCTTGCAGAATCTCCAAAACAGGAAGGATTGATCTATGCAGGAACAGATGATGGTATTATTCAGATTACAGAAAATGGCGGACAAACCTGGGAGAAGATAGAACTTAAGTCCATAAAAGGACTTCCGGACACACCTTTTGTTAATGATGTAAGAGCCGATCTGTTTGACGCCAATGTTGTCTATGCTGCTTTGGACAATCATAAATATGGTGATTTTAGGCCATATTTAATTAAAAGTTCCAATAAAGGTAAGACATGGACGAGTATGAATGGGGATTTGCCTGATAGATTACTGACCTGGCGATTAGTACAGGATCATATTAAGAAAGACCTCTTGTTTGCCGCTACTGAGTTTGGAATTTATATGACAATAAACGGTGGAGCAAATTGGACGAAGCTAGGTGGAGGTCTTCCAACCATATCTTTCAGAGATATTACCATTCAGCGCAGAGAAAACGACCTTGTAGCAGCTTCTTTTGGACGCGGATTTTATGTTTTAGATGATATTTCACCAATCAGAGAATTCGATGCATCTATGCTAAATAAAAATGCCACCTTATTTAATATAAAACCTGCTTACTGGTATATAGAAAAAGGTGATGTTTATGGGCAGGGCGATAATTATTACAAGGCGAAAAACCCTCCTTATGGTGCCAATTTTACCTATTACCTTAGAGAAAAAATTAAATCAAAAAAGGAAATTAGGCAGGAATTTGAAAAGAAAACTAAAAACACAGATTTTCAGGGTTGGGAAAAGCTGCAAGCTGAAAAAAGACAGAAAGATCCTAAAGTTGTCTTGATAATTAAGGACGATGCAGGAAATATAGTGAATACTATTGATGGTCCAAATAATGAAGGATTCAACAGAATCAATTGGGAGTTGAATTATCCCGATAAGTCAGGTGAAAAACTCAATGGCAAAAGTCCTACTAATAGCAAAACTTTGGCAACACCGGGAGATTATACAGTTACTTTAGCTAAAAAGATTGATGGTCAATTAGAAGTATTGGCAGGACCGAAAGACTTTAAGGTCATTCCTTTAAAAGAAGGTGCGCTTAAAGGAAAATCGTATGATGAGATAAATAATTTCAGAGAAGAATTCATTGTATTTTCTCAGGAGCTTACAGCTACCAACTTAAAAATGTCAAATTCCTTAAAGCTGGTTAATGCCATGGAAAATGCACTAAACAAAGCAGTTAATCCGAGTACCGAATTATATAAAAGGATTCATTTGGTAAGAGAAAAACTTTTGGATATCGACAAGGAATTGTCGGGAGATAAAACAAAGGCAGAAATAGGAGAAAGTTCAGATCCAACACCAAATAGTTACAGAGGAAGATTTGCGTCTATTTTAAGAAATTCAACTTATGGTCCAACGGAAAATCATCTTGATGCTTTTAACTTGTCTAAAAAGAGGCTGAATTCTATTAAGCAAAAACTGGATAATTTAAAATCAGGTGAATTGAATGCCATACTTAATGATCTTAAAGCATCTGGATCACCTTGGATAGAAGATTTTTAAAAGTATCAAGAGACAAGGTTATTAATTCTCAAAAGTTGATAAAATGGATTAAAACTGTCATAAACAACTATTAACTAGTCAGTTAAACTGAAAAAATGTCATATTTCATGAAATTTTAGCAGAAAATATAAGCTGGTATTCAATTTGCTTATATGTAGGAGAAAATGAAGTTTAACTTAAATTATATTATTATGACAAGTTTAATTCCAACAAGAAAAAGAAATGATGAGTCCACTAATTTAGGATTCACAACATTACCATCCTTATCAACTTGGGTTGATGACATATTGAACAATAATTTTGGATCGGAGTTTTTATCTAACTTCAATACAGGAATCAGTCTACCTGCAGTAAATGTAATGGAGCATGATGATGACTATATCGTGGAAATGGCTATTCCCGGATTAAAGAAATCTGATTTTGACATCAGTTTAGATAATCAAATTTTATCTATTTCTGCTGAAACAAAAGAGGAGAAAGAAGAAGATAATAAGAATTACACCAGAAGAGAATTCGGTTATTCATCTTTCAAGCGCACATTTAGATTGCCTAAAACAGTAGAAATTGACAAGATCTCTGCAAAATACAATGAGGGTATTTTGAAGGTAGTTTTACCAAAAAGAGATGAAGCCAAGAAAAAACCGATACAAAGCATAAAAGTATCATAACAAAAAACCCGGTGATTTCACCGGGTTTTTTTCTGACTAATTCAATAAATTATTTATCTGTAACGTCTTTTGGTGTTCCATTGATAACTGTTTGAATCAGGTTTTCTGCTGGTAATTTGATTGCTGTCTAATGTTCTCATGATCTGTTCGTTTTTTGATTGATTGATTTTAATTTAAGCTTATCTAAAGCGTCTTTTGTTGTTCCATTGATAACTATTTGAATCAGGTTTTCTGCTGGTAATTTGATTGCTGTCTAATGTTCTCATGATCTGTTTGTTTTTTGATTGATTGATTTTAATTTAAGCTTATCTAAAGCGTCTTTTGGTATTCCACTTATAACTTTTACTATTTAGTAATTTGTTAGTTATTTGATCGTTGTTTAATGTTCTCATGGTTTCTAATTTTTGATTGATTTATTATATAGACGAGGTAAGGATTAAATTGTTACAGTACTATGCATAACATAATAGATATTTAATAAAACTTTAACAAATTGTTGGAGTAGGACTAAACTATTATAGGTAGTAGAAATCTCTATGTCTGATAAGAAATATTTATTTCTTTATAAGAATTTACCACAGGAAAATATGTCAAATTATTCCATCAATGCGTATTTTTAACAAGAAAACAAAATGCAATTTTGATTCATATGGATATATATATTGATGCTTTTATAAATTCATTCAAAGGAACTTTAAACTGGACCTGGAATTCCATTATTTTCGAAGTACCCTGGTATACCAACTATTTTTGGGGATTAATAAGTATTTCATTAATCGTTTGGTTACTGGAAATCATTTTTCCATGGAGAAAAGACCAATCTATTTTCCGAAAAGACTTTTGGCTGGATGCCTTCTATATGTTCTTCAATTTTTTCATTTTTGCCATAGTCATTAGCGGCGTTTACAAGCTTTTGGAAATTTTATTTTTAGATCTTGGAATAACAGCTAAAACCTTATCCATTATTGACATATCACAGTTTCCAATGTGGAGTCAATTGCTTATTTTCTTTATAATATTGGACTTTGTTCAATGGTTTACTCATGTATTGTTACACAGGTATAACTTTCTGTGGCGTTTTCACAAAGTGCATCATTCTGTTAAGGAAATGGGTTTTGCAGCACATTTGCGTTACCATTGGATGGAAAATATTTTATATAAACCTTTAAAAGTATTTGCTGTGATGCTGCTCGGTGGATTCGAACCTGAACAAGCGTATATTGTGCATTTTGTAGCTATTGCCATTGGTCACTTAAATCATTCTAATATAAAGTTGACATACGGTCCTTTAAAGTACGTATTTAATAATCCAGTCATGCATTTGTATCATCATGCTTATGCTTTACCTGAAGGCAGTCACGGTGTTAATTATGGTATAAGTTTAAGTTTGTGGGATTATATTTTTAAAACCAACTATATTCCTGAAGATAGTGGAAAGATAACCTTAGGATATGAAAATGATGAAACAATGCCTAAAGGATTTTTTGGTCAGTTGTTTTATGGTTTCTCTTCAAAGGATTAAAAGAGTTCTTAAAATTTATTTGATTTTGGCACTTTTGTTGATACTATGCCGTTAAATACTTAGTTTAATATTTAATTCAACTTTAACTAATATTTAAATTTATTTTAAAACATTACTGTTATTTTTGAATGCTTTAAATTGCCATCGTGTGAAGTCATATTTATTAATAATTTCTTTCTTTTTCTTTTCGATTAGTCTATGGGCTCAAATTTCAGATAAACCAATTCAATCAACTCCGGTTCCTGCGGTGGAATCAGAAAAAACTGCCGAAATAAGTAACGAAGGATCTCTTATTATTTTAGATAAACAAGACGAATCCCTAGCACTTCCTGTTAAAAAATACACAGATGAATTCGATCTTAACAATAGAGATACCAAGGGTTTTATAATGATACAGAAAAGTGATTTGATAGATCCTGGAGTCATTTATGAAGAAAAATGGGCTAAGAAGGAAAAGGAGAGCAGAACGGCTTTTCAGGGAGATCAGTTTTTAGGTCAATTTGATACAAAATCCGTTTTTGTTCATGTGCTTTACAGAGACCATGAATATCCTGATGGTGATAGGATAAGAGTCTACTTGAATGATGATGTTATTAGGCCGAGTGTTTTGTTGACATCTGGGTATGGTGGATTTAAATTAGACTTAAAAGAAGGAATCAATAAAATAGACTTTCAGGCATTAAATCAAGGAGAATCAGGACCAAATACTGCAGAATTTCAGGTGTATGACGATAATGAAAATCTGGTATCTTCAAACAGATGGAACCTGTCTACAGGGTCCATTGCAACTGTGATTATAGTTAAAGAATGACGTTCGTCGAATCTTTTTCATTTTTTTAGATTATTTGTAGGACGTTTTGTACTTTTATTTTTAGTTCAAAATTAAGAGTACATCTTTTTTAAAGATTAACGTCTTTAAACTACGTGAGTATTGTGGAAATAGTTGAATAAATTTTAATACAAGTAGCAAATTCAGTTCTCAATAGAAAGAGAACATAATTATATACAAATGCTATTAATATTAAAACCTTTAACTATGAAGACAAAATTTACTTTGTTATTGTTGGCTATATGTTTTAGCACAACAAATTATGCCCAAAAAGTGGTAGCCTTACACAGTCCCACAAACGGAGTTCAATATTTTAACAGTGACACCGCTTTCCAGGAAGCCTACACTGCAGCTATTGCAGGAGACACTATTTACCTGCCGGGAGGTACACATTTTCCACCTTCGGTTTTTGAAAAACAACTCACCATTTTTGGCACAGGACATTATCCTAGTGCTACTTCAGCTACTTTTGCCACCAAAATTTCCGGCACTGTTACCTTGAGTGACGAGACAGATGGTTTCTATCTGGAAGGTGTTGTAATAACAACAGATATAACATTGCAAACAAATGAATCGATTAATAATATTACAGTTAAGCGCTGTAAATTTAGAAATCTAAATAATACCGGTGATGCCACCAATGCTAGTGTAAACAACATATTTATTGAAAATGTTTTTAATAGTGTTAATGATGTAAGAAATATGCGCAGTAGTACGTTTTTGAACAACATCATAGAAGGAAGTTCTGCATCTCCTTACTATCCCATATATCAATATGCTACAGATCTTAGTTTTTTAAACAACCTTATTTTATATTCAGATATTTCTGGTACCATATATCCGCCAATATATAATGGAGCAGGAAATTGTTTATTTAAAAACAATATTTTTTTAATGGAAGGTAATACTATTAGTGCGGGTAACGGAAGTAGTACATGGATTAATAATACCTTTTGTACCAGTTCTACAACGCCAACTATAGGGTTAGATCCAACATTAGTTAATAATTATTTTATGTCTCGTGCCAATGTATTGGTAAACCAAACAGGAGCTGTATTTAGTTATGATGACGATTATCACTTGCAGGCTGGAGCCGCTGCCAATTTGGGTGATGATGGGTTAGAAACAGGTATCTATGGCGGATTTTATCCTTGGAAGGATTCCTCAATACCCATTAATCCTCATATAATTAGCAAAACTATTTCCGGGGCTTCTGATGTCAGTGGAAATATTCAAGTAGATATTAACGTGCAAGCTCAAGATAATTAGTATGAAAGCAAACAAGTTAATTCCACACTTGTGGATATTAATAAGCCTGCTTTTTACTATCCACAATAGCGCACAAAACAATATTGTTGGCTACGAGTATGCCTTTAACGATGGTGAAGGATTACAGTATGTTTCTGTTACACCAACCCCAAGTTTTAATCTTGTAACAGATATTGATGTAAGTGCATTAACCAACGATGTAAACATCATTCACATTCGGTTTCTGGATGAGAACGGACTTTGGAGCAGTATCGTTTCAAAGATTTTCATTAAACCGCCGGAAGTCATTAATTCCGATGCCAGCATAATAGGTTATGAGTATGCTTTTAATAATGGAGAAGGCCTTCAGTTTGTGTCTATTTCGCCAACACAAGCTTTCAATCTGGTAACAGATATTGATGTAAATAGCTTAACAAACGATGTTAACATTTTCCATATTCGTTTTTTAGACGATCAAGGAAGATGGAGTAGTATGATCTCGAACATTTTCATTAAACCACCTGAAGTTATAAATACCAATGCCAACATAGTTGGTTATGAATACGGATTTAACAATGGTGAAGGTATTCAATTCGTTTCGGTAGCACCAACCCAGGATTTCAGTTTGATATCAGATATTGACGTGAGTAGTTTACCAAATCACGTGAATATTTTCCATATCCGATTCCTGGATGATCAAGGTAGATGGAGCAGTTTTATAAGCAGTATTTTTATAAGGCCACCTAATCTTACCA
>CBDUIO010000125.1:0-7233 GCA_965367355.1 uncultured Flavobacteriaceae bacterium | reverse complement strand
ATTTAACTTCATTATCATCCAGAACATTATAAAATTCAATATCGGCATCATACACGGGAACTTTATCTTTCCTGTCTTTTTTGTTTGTGCCCACAAAGTTAACTTCCAGCAGCCTTGAATTATCAGATTGTTTAACAGTGCTAAAATCGAATTTCATCCTGTAATCGTCAACAGAGGTCTCCTGTGCAAAACTAAATCCACTAAATAACATTCCAATTGATAAGGATATCGCAATATTTTTTAACAACTTATTTTTCATGATTTCTGTCTTTTAGTGACTAATTTTGGTTTTCTTTTCAATTCCCGTTCATTGTCAATAATTCCTGACATGGGAATAATAGGAACCAATCTCATTAGTAAAATGAAGAAAAGTACAAATGCCGCAACACCTGCAAAACTTAAAGCCCATTCCACCCAGGTAGCCGAATAGTGAATAAATTCCGGTCTGGTATCCTGTATAGGCAGGTATGGAGTTTCCAGTGTTGGAACAATGATCAAATATTTGTTAAACCATAGTCCCACAACGGCAATGACCGCTGCAAATGTTATCGATTTAATTGTTCTGAATTTTTTAAAGAATAAAATGACAATTGGAACCAGAACACCGATGTAATTGGCAAATATGAACATCCAGAAATACCTGTTAAAAAGTGTGTTCAATAAATTTATGTCATTTGTTTTATGACTGAACCATCTTGAAAAATATTCACTAAATGTAAAATAGCCGAATAACAAGGCAAAAACCAACAGTATGATTCCAGCGCCTATAAAGTGTACTTTTCTTATATAATGATCTAAATGATAGTACTTTCTTATAAGGTACATAGCGATAATAATCACCCCAACACCAGAATACAATCCGGCAATTATAAAATATGGCGCAAAGATGCTGCTGTTCCAACCCGGTTGTACGGTTAAACTAAATATCCAGGCTAATACTGAGTATGCTATAATTGCCAAAGCAATGATCATTGCAGACATAGTTCTTGTAATCTTGTGTAGTTTTTCCCTTTGGGTTGGTGTATCATAGTAGCCTATGGCCAGATATTTATATACTTTTTGTCTCCATTTAGATGTGTTTTCGCTATTATCCCTGAGGATAGCAAAATCAGGTATGAACGTTAAATACAAATAGATAAAACATCCTACAAGATCGGTCATAATAGCTATAATATCCCAGGTTATGGGAGACTGAATTCTGGGATAAATAAACAAATAATGTAATCTATCCAGTCTTCCGATACAAAGAAGAATAAAAATGGGACCAATTATTAAGGATAAAACCGTGGTAATTTCCACGATTCTCAAAACAGAATTCTTCCAGGGTGTTTTAAAGAAATGCAGTATTCCTGCTATAAACGCACCGGAATAACTTAAACATACAAAAAATATAAAGTTTATAATATAAATACCCCATACCACATTATCTCTCATACCTGTCACGATATGACCTTTAACCAATTGAACAACAAATGCATAAAGGCCTACCAGTACGACTAATGATAGTATGACGACCCAAATATTTGACCATTTGGTTGGATTGACAACCTTTGGTAAGAATTCATTAACTAATTCTTGTTTTCTTTTTACAAAATCCATAATTAAGAACTGTTAGGGTTAAATTTTATTCTGTTTTTTCAGATCCTTAACGTAAGGAACATCTTTATATCTCTCAAGAATTTCTTCATCAACATCAAAACCTCGTTCAACCGGGAATTGTCTGTTTACTGCAGGCAAATAATACACGTTAGGTTTGGTACCTAAATGTTCTAAATGTCTGTAACCACCTCGATCATTGATCAATTGAGAGAAACTAACTGTTTCTTCACCATTCGTTACAATGTCCTCGTTTTTATCACCAAAATAAATGACTCCCATTGGACAGGATTGAGCACAATGAGGTAATTTTCCTTGTCTTAGCATATCAGGACAAAAATCACATTTCATAACGGTACCTTCTGCCTGAGGAACACTGGTTTCCGGAGAATAAGGTTGTGATTTATCATCGAATTTAGCCTTATGACCCCAGTTAAACTGACGTGCAGAATATGGACAACTGGTCACACAGAATTTACATCCTATACAACGATTATTATCTATAAGGACAATACCATCATCACGCTTGAATGTAGCACCTGTTGGGCATACTGTAACACAAGGCGGTTCATCACAATGAAAACATGGTTTTGGAAACCAGTAAGGTTCGGTCTCTTCGTTGTTCTGGATTAGTTGAACTTTCATAAACTCCTCATGATGATCCAGTTTGTGCTCCTTTTGGCAACTTTCTACACACTTTCTGGCATTTTTGCAGCGTGCAAGATCAATGACCATTACAAAATGTCTGTCAGGGATTCCTTTTCTGGATTCTTTGGGAGTGACAAGTGCCTCCGGGTATTTATTAATGCTTGCAGCATCAACTTCAACCATTTTTCCATCAGGAGTCAAGACTCTGACTTTCTCTCCGGATAAAGCTTTTTCATCATCAGGAATCAGGTTTGAAATAACAGAAGCACCTGCAACAGCAGAAACCCCTGATATTAATCCCAGCCTTAGGAAATTCCTTCTGTTATTGCTGTTTTTATCAGTTTTTTTGTCGTCCATAATTGTTAGGTATAAAAATTATTATATGGATATTTAATGGGATAAAATTAGATATATAGATTAGAAATTATAATGATAAATATCATGTTCGGTAATATTTGTTACATAACAAAATATTTTTGTGGAATATTGATTTTATTGATACTTCGGGAAAATCTAAATCAAGAATAGAAGGTAAATATCTACCTAATCCCGAAGGATAATTAATTATTTGAAGAGTTTAGGATCTGTAAATTTTATATAGGTTAAATATTAAGAATATTATAATTCCCCACAAAGAAAAGGTAAGCAAATTGGGAATTATTAATAATAGAAGTGGTGTTTTGTTTCTGGGAGACCACATGGTTCTATCGTCGAAAGTGGATTCATCTTTTATTGGGACTCCAATTGCAGCATCAAATGATTTCTTTACTGTACCGTAGTCATCGTTATCCTTGAGTACAACTTCCAAAGTTAGAATACCATTGACACCGGGAATACCATCTTCCACAGGAACCATTATACTTCCGGTTTCATCGGTGTAATTTAATGGTTCACCAATTATTAGGGGTCTGAATAAACGGTTGACCTGAACAACTAATGATTCTCCTTCTATAATACTATCTGTAGCCTTATCAATCAGGGTTGAATTAACATAATTGATACTGTCCTTAGTGATCAAATTCGCTTTAATTATCGCATCCTTGAAACTAATACTTTTTGAAGCTCTCTTAAAGGTGTCGTTACCTTTGAAAACAATATTCAGGTTGTATACATTATTTGAATCGGCTTTTAGCTGATCAAATTCTTTGATCAAAAATTTACTTTCTCCATTCATGTTGGTTTTAACAGATCCCAACTCGATTATATCATCATAATACTCATTTTCAATTGAAAGTTCAATATTACCAACAGAAATGGTTTCTTTATCAATTTTTGAGATGGCACCAATTTGAACATAATTATCGCCATCCATTTCTTTAAAATAATCAGCTTTTAATCGGATTCTATGTTTTTCATCATCCTGACTGTATATTTTATTGAATGCTGACGAAAAAAATGCAGCACTTATAAAAATAAGGAACAAGTAATCTATATGTTTTGAATTAATCATGATTCCTTATTATTAGATTCTTTTAATGCTTCCTGCTCATTGGCAGTTCTTTGAATAGGAATGATGGGAAGATATCTTACCAGAACAGTTATGATCAGTAAAGCCATGGCTAACGTTCCAAAAGTAATTATCCATTCATGGAAACTAGGAAAGTAATGATGCCATTTTTCCGGTACGCCTTGAATTGGGAGGAAAGGTTGCAATAATGTTGGTGTAACAATAAGAAAACGCTTCCACCAGGATCCTAAAACTACTAATAGCCCCATGATGAACATAGCTAATGGTTTCCTTCCTTTTTTGAACAACAGAACAATAATTGGTATGATCAATCCACCAATATTAACAAACCAGAATAGAGGTGCAAACTGTCCGGAATAGAGGTGGTTTAAGTGTGTAATCTCTTCTTTTTTCGATGTGAATTCCGGTATTACATATTCATTAATATTAAAATATAGATAGATCAAACAGGCTAGTACCAGGAATTTGCCCAATTTGTCAAAATGATAATCAGTGATATAATTTTCTAACTTATAAAACTTTCTTATTACATAAACGACGGTTACCAATGCTCCGATACCTGCAACAGAAGCACCTGAAATGAAGTACGCCCCCATATTGGTGCTATCCCAGCCAACTCTAAACAAAGTTGAAAACAACCAGGCATCAATGGTTTGAAGCATAAAACCAGCCGGAATTATTAAAACACAAAGTATTTGAATGGATTTTAACTGAATTGTTTTTTGTTCCGCACTTCCGGTCCATTTCAATGATAATTTCCCATACCATTTGCTCAATTTCGGTTTAGTTTTTTCATAATACTTTTTTAGAAGCGCCAGATCTGGAAGCAATGGGAAATAAAGAAGCAATAGGCAAATTACAATATATGTAGGGATAATGATCACATCCCAAATAATTGGAGATTGCATTCTGCCATGGATAAATAAATATAACAGCCTATCTGGTCTGCCCATGTCTATCATGATGGTTAAACCTGCCATAATAATGGATGCCAAGGAAATTATTTCTGCAATCCTGACCACAGGAGTTCTCCATGTATTGTTAGTAAGCCTTAGTACTGCAACAGTAATAGCTCCAACAAAACTTGTAGCCACAAAGAAGACAAAATTGGAAATATAAATACCCCATAAAGCATAATCATTCATGTTGGTTACGATCTGCCCCTGTATAACCTGATCAATATACGCAATGATTCCTGCCACCGAAATGACAACCAAAAAAATGGTCCATATTACCCCAATTCTACCAAATTTTTGTGGAGCCAGATCTTTCAGTAATTTATCTGAGACATTCATGTTTATTCAGGTTTTTCAACTGATATATAATTAGTGAATTTATTCAACCCATCTTTAAATGGTACGAGCCGATCAACTGGTGGCAGATAGTATACACTTGGTTTAGTTCCCAAACCTTCAAATAATCTATAGCCATGTTTTTGTTTTAGTAATTCAGTTAAACGCACTGTTTCTTCACCATTGGTAACAGTATCTTCGTATTTATCACCAAAATAGAAGACGCCATTTGGACAGGCTGTTACACAATGGGGTAAGACATTATTTTTTATGGTGTGAGGACAAAAATCACATTTATCTACTGTACCTTTTACACTAGGCATTCCGGTATATTCAATTGAATTGTGGTCTTCATGATGCATTTCCATACTCATGGTTATTTCGCTGGTTTCACCATATTCAGGTTCCTTCCAATTGAAAACTCTTGTAGAGTAAGGGCAGGCTGCCATACAGAACCGACATCCAATACAACGTTCATTATCTATGAGTACCAGACCATCTCTTCTTTTAAATGTCGCATCAACAGGGCAGACAGTTACACATGCGGGATGATCACAATGCATGCAGGTAGTAGGCATCCAGTAGGGAGCCGTATCTTCTTCTTCCTGCATTTTGTAGACCTTGAGCCAGGCATGATCACCTGTGATGTAGTGATGCTTATTACATGCGCTTTGACAGCTTAAAGCATTTTTACATTTTGCAAGATCAATAACCATAACATACTTTCTGTTTGGCATGCCTTCACGCAAATTGTATTTTTTTTCGTGATCTTCTGGATGTTGTATTTCCATCACCTCAGATGAATCCACTTCAAGAATGGTTCCATCTGTTGTCATGAGCTCCATTTTATCACCGGAACTATCAACAGTATTAGCATTTATTTTTGAAGTAATTTTGGATAAACCAATGCCACTAAGTAGGGCTGCAACACTAAACTTTATTCCATTATTTAGAAAATAACGCCTGGATTTATTCTTGTTATTTTCCATAATAATTTGGTATTAGAGTTAAAATTTGTTGTTCTACACTATTTACTTAACCAATTTAGAAATGAGGAGTTGGATATATTTTTCTTAATGACTTTAGATTTTTTTAAAGTACTGGATTTTACTTTAACTGTAGTACCATCTGGTTTTAATAAAGTTTGGTACTCTTCGCCATTAATTATGGTTTTTTCTTTGTCAATTGTCTTCTTTGAAGCTTTTTCACTAAATCCAAATAGAGGTATCAAGAATGTACTCCCAAGAATAGGAAGAAATCCTCTTCGGCTTATTTTCTTGTTATTTTCTGATGGATTGGACATGATTTTAAAAAAAAACAGTAAAACAAAATAATTAGGGGATTAGTAACATTTTGCTTTACTGTTCTGGTTAAAAATGATTTAAGTTAAATTAGTTAAAAATTATAATTTCTAGTTATATTAAATCCTATTAAATACTGGCCACTTTCGCCATTAATACCATTATTTTTTGTGTTGTACATATAATTATCCTGTGGAACAATACCCCAAAGATTTGTAACAAATACCTGGAATACGTGAGAAGAGGTTGCAAATTCTGCTCCCAGACTTATTCCGGCTGGAACTTCTGTATTATCCTGATACTGAGTTAGTGGCTGACTGTAATCAAAAACTAATGAAGTATTTGGACTGATCTTGTATCGACCACCAAATGCTATAGCATACATATCATTCTTCATTGCTTCATCTACCTTGTTGTAATGTGAAATACTAGGTGCAATTTGTAATGATAATTTAGAATTGAATCTTTTTGCAATGATCAATTGATTGAAAAAGGAATAACGATCTTGTACATTTACGAAATAACCTTTATCTTTTTGTCTGGCGTCAATTACAAAATTCCCGTAGTATGACACGCTAATAGGGATATAATTTTCACGTGTTTGTTCCAATAAGGATACTTTCCAGTTAAAATCCTGGTAATTTTTGAGTTTAGATGTTCCAAATCCCAGCGTTAATCTGTCATGTACTGAATATGCTAATGCAATCCGGATATTTGCGGCACCATATAATCCTGCTAGATTGTTGTCTTCAAAATTAATTTCGTCAAAGCGATGCTGCATCATAACTTCCAGAGTATTCTTATTGAACACTACATTGGTTGGGTTGTCAATGAGCCAGGCACCTTCAAATGCAGGACGCTCTGGTTTGTCTTTCACTTTATCTAGGTCCTCGTCTTGAGAAAAGACTGAAAGAGGTAAAACAAATAA
>CBDUIO010000124.1:0-7269 GCA_965367355.1 uncultured Flavobacteriaceae bacterium | reverse complement strand
GGAGTATCCTTAATATCCATAAAAGGATCATCACCTTTAAATCGCAGCATATATGTTGTTTGGTAGTCAAATGGTCTGTCCAGTGCTGTGTTTTCCACTTTAAATTCATCCCAGGTGAGGTTATAAAGTCTGTACCACCAACTATCCCATCGTCCGGGACCATTCTTATCAATATCATAAGTAAAATCCCATTTTTTCATAATATCTAAAAGTTGGTTCTCGTAATCTGTCAGATCAGAAGTGTCCATTGTTTCAAGGATGTAAGGAAGCATTTCTGCAGCTAACAGATTGTAGTTATTATTTTGAAGATCCTTAAAATCTTGAATGTCCAGACTTTCATTAGAGGATAAAAAGTTATTGATCACTCTGTTTCTATAGGCTTCATATCCGTCATTAAAAACAAAATAGGGATAAGAAGGATCCACAGGATGCTGATTAGCCGAACTTACAAAACCACGTTCCGGATTTTTAGTATGTGCATTGAAAGGTTGTTCTATAAAGCTTTGCCAGTCATTCTCCGGATTGCTTCCATCCATTAGAAATTTACCTTGTCCTTTCCATTTATTGGGTAATTTCCCCTGGATCCACAATGCTATATCGCCTTCGGTTGAAGCAAATACAAAGTTCTGAGCAGGTGCAGTAAAATCTTTAATAGCATCTAAGTAATCATCATAGTTTTTGGCTTTATTTAAAGCTAAAAAAGGACGTTGATTATTTCCGCCTAAATGGCCAATCCATTTCATGGCATAACCTTCCTTGGGGTTATCACCTTTAAAATTCTTATCATATACCACAGGCCCGTGATGTGTATAAACCACAGTGTCCAGAACGGTTTCTTTACCCTTTACCTTTATTTCCTCAACACGAAATATGGTTGATCTGTAACCATTATCATATTTGTATTCAGTTCTGGATTCGTCTTTGAATTCTATTTTATACCAGTCAAGAGCGTCCCTTGTTGCATTTGTTTCGCCCCAGGCAATATCTGTATTAAACCCTGATATTACACCAAGAGCACCAGGTAAGGTTGCTCCAAAAGCATTATGAGTTGGTGTACTTAATTGCATGACAAACCAAATAGAGGGAAGATTAAGACCTAAATGCGGATCGTTGGCCAAAATAGGATTGCCCGAATAGGATTTGCTTCCCGAAATAGCCCAGTTATTACTGCCATTATCTGGATGAGGTTTAGAGATGGTTTCGGCAATGGAATCCAGAACGAATACATTTTCAGGCGTCTCTGTTATTGGAACATCGATAAAACTCCAGTTTGTTTCTTTTGGGATTACTGGGTCGTTAATGTCAAAAAAATCAGGAAATAACAAGTCAAATTTTTCTTTTCCAAACAGACGTAAGGCATTGGTAAATTCCAGATCATCGTCACCACCAGCCAGATCTTTGGTCATATACATCAGGAGCAAAGCTGTTTTCTTTATGGTCCATGGTTCCGGAGCGTAATTTAACAACTTATATTCCACGGGAAAATTAGCTTTTGTCAAACTATTAATGAATTGATTGACACCAGAACTGTATGCTTCAAGATATTTAAGTGTTTCAGGGTCTTCCTGCATTTTCAATATGGTTTGTTCGGCGCCATATCCCATACCGCGCCTTCTCTCCTCCTTGTCATAATTTAGAGCACCTTCACCAATAATTTCAGATAACCTTCCAGCTGCTGCATGAGTCTGGAATTCCATTTGCCATAAGCGATGTTTGGCTGTAATAAATCCTTGTGCTCTGTAAAGATCTGTTTCGTTTTGGGCAAATACATGTGGAATTAAATGCTCGTCATAATGCACAGTTACTTTATCGAGGAGTCCATCTAATTGAAGATCACCATTCACGGACTCTTCTTTTTCATTCTGCCAGATACCCTGAGCTGGATTTAAAAATTTACCAACAGGTGGAATTGATCCAATTTTAGAATTTAAAGCAAAAAAGACACCTAGAGCTAATAATAGAGTTAAAAATAATTTGAAGAGTTTCATTAATGACGGGTTTATTTTAAAAAACTAAATATAAGAAAATTAAATACCCTCAAAACTTCTTTTTTATTGGAAATTGAAAATCAATAAAATGGAATTAATAATTAATACCATGTCAAATTAAAACAAAGATTGCTGTTTAACGGGATTTTCATGATCTAACAGCCATTTCTTCCTGTGTAAACCACCTGCATAACCTGTTAAGGACCCATCGGAGCCGATGACCCTGTGACAGGGAATGATAATCCAAACAGGGTTTTTGCCATTTGCATTTGCAACTGCTCTAATGGCTTTTACGTCTCCCAGTTTTTTTGTCAATTCTAAATATGAAATGGTTTTACCATAAGGTATTTTAGTTAGTTCATTCCAGACTCTTTTTTGAAATACTGTTCCTTCCGGCTTTAATTTAATTTGGAATTGCTGCCGTGAACCTTTAAAATATTCGTCTAATTGTGCTACACACTCTTTTAATTCTTTAGGAATCGATTTTGAAAGCGTCAATTTTTCGTCTGAAACAATTACGGATAAAATCCCATTTTCGTCTCCAGTGATCTTTGTTTTACCTAATGGTGTATTGATTATTGCCTGCTTCATTATTAAGAAAATACGTACGAAAAATATAAAAACATTGCATTTCATCGATAAAATGTTAATAATATTGGCTGAAATGCATTTGTTTTCTAAATTAGTGGTCCCTAATCTAAATAACACTATATCTGATGAAAAATCTACTTATACTTTCCTCAATGGTGATTTCAATGTTTATAGCTGGAATCCCTCATAATTTTAAAATTGAAAGTAATAATTTAATTTGGCAAAAAGTTTACGATAGCGATAATTCTATATTTGAATTATACGAATCATTGCGTCAACAAGGAAATTACGAAAAAATTTACATTGTAAGAGATGAAGTGATTTTCACAATAAACTTTGAAAGCAAAAATGAGTTAGAAGCTCATGGTTACAAAATAGGAAGCTATCCAAGATATTTGAAACCCGGTGGAAAATTCACAGGTTATTTGCAAAAAAAAGAAGGCAAATATAGAGTAACAATTACAAATATAGATTTCAATTGGAACGGAGATCTGGTTGAAAATATTGATGATGCCGCACTTAAAAGAGGAGAATTAAACGATGCATCTAAAGCCAAAAAAGTAATTCAATTATTTGACAGATATTTTAACGAAAAGTTTGATTTTTCCCATACCTCTGAAGGAACCTGGTAAAACCAATACATTATTAAATATATTCTATAGTTTTAATATAAATCCTAATGTGGAAACATTGGGATTTTATTTTCCCCCAATGTTTTTGTCATCAAACAATCCTAACAGTTTAGCCCTTTTTTCCCAGCTTTTTCTAGCTAACAACTGTAAATCTTCTACAGTATCGCTTTCATCCATGATCTCTAAGCCTAATAATGTTTCTATGACATCTTCCATGGTAACCAATCCACTTACGGATCCAAATTCATCGACAACCAAAGACATGTGATTTTTACTCTCTACAAGTTCTTCAAATAATTTAGGAATAGGCAAATTTCTATTGGTGATGATAATATTTCTTTTAATTTCCGATAAAGGGATACTGCCATTGCCTGTTGCCATTTCTTTATAGACATCATTTTTTAATACAAGACCTGTAATATTATCAGGTGAATCTTTATAAACAGGAATTCTGGAAAATCTCAGGTTAGGGTGATTTTTAAAAAAAGTCTCAACGGTTGTTTCTTCATTTTCAATCTCTAAGACGGTTCTTGGCGTCATAATATCTTTTGCCCTTACTTCTTTAAAAGTAATTAGATTTTTTATCACCTTACTTTCAGATTCATGGAATACGCCTTCTTCATGAGCTATATCCGTCATAGCGATAAATCCTTCTCTGCTAAAAACACTGCCGTGATATCCTTTGCCAAATAATTTGGTGAATAATTGCAGGAACCAGATAATTCCGGTCCATTTAAATAAAAATATTAGTCCTTTAAGTATGAATGTAGAGACTTTTGCAAGTTGTTTCCAATAAGTTGCTCCAATAGTTTTTGGGATTATTTCTGATAGCACTAAAATTAAAAAGGTCATAATTGCAGATACGATCATAATTGAATTGTCTCCCGTTCCATATACTTTTTCGGCCTGTACACCAACTAATATTGCTCCAACAGTATGTGCTACTGTATTTAAGGTGAGAATGGCAATTAAGGGCTTGTCCACGTCCTTTTTAATCGCTTCTAAGTCAGCTGCATAATGCTTTCCTTCACTTTTTTTTATATTGATGAATGTTGGAGAAATACTTAATAAAACTGCCTCCAGTATTGAACATAAAAAAGAAAAGAAAATAGAAATTATAGCATAGAAAATAAGTAAACCCATACACGTGAATTAGATGATAAAGTTAAAAATAAAATTACAACCATTTGTACAGTAGAGCGCTTAATTTATTTGGCTTAATTATTGTTATATTTATCGAACATTTAAGGCAATAAAAATTGAAAAAATTATCTCTAAGAACGCGCATTTTCATAGCAATGGTTCTCCTTGTCGTTTTGGCATCAGTTTTAATTGCCGTGGTTTCAATTTATCAATACAATGAAGAGTCTCAGGATTATCATAAAAACAGGCTTGAAAGAAAAGAACAAAATATTCAAGAGCATATAAATTATGTTTTAAGAGAAACAACCTATGAGATCAAAACAGAAAGAATTCCTTTAATATTTAAAGAAAAGATCTATGAGATAGCAACCATACATAAACTTCAACTTAATCTGTATGACCTGGAGGGTAATTTGTTAAAATCATCTTTGGCGAGAATAAAACCGGATTCACTTTCGGTGTGCCTAGATGCTAATGTTTTAAATACGCTATCAAACTCAGAAGACAAAAGATATGTTGAGAAACGATTAGAAAATGGTGAAACTTTTTTATCATCTTATACTTATATAACAGACGGTAAATTTAAACCATTGGCCATTTTGAATCTTCCTTATCTGGAGAAAGATGATTTTTTAAGCAAGGAATTGAACGAATTTTTAATGCGATTGGCATATGCCTATGTTGTAATGCTCTTAATCGCTATCATTTTAGCATATTTTTCTTCAAAATACATTACCAGAACATTAAAGACTATAAGTGATAAGATTAATACAACTCGACTAGAGAAGCGAAATGAGAAAATAAATATACAAACCAAAACAGAAGAAATTTCAACATTGGTAGACTCTTACAACAGTATGATTGATGAACTTGAGGAAAGTGCTGTAAAATTGGCCACCAGTGAAAGAGAACAGGCCTGGCGGGAAATGGCAAAACAAGTAGCACATGAAATAAAGAACCCCTTAACGCCTATGCGATTGAGCGTGCAGAGTTTTCAGGCTAAATTCAATCCACAAGACCCGGACATTCATCACAAAGTTGATGAATTCAGTAATACCCTGATCCAGCAGATAGACGTAATGAGCAGCATCGCTTCAGCGTTTTCAAATTTTGCCCAAATGCCGGCTCAAAAAAATGAGATGCTCAATGTTGTTGAGATCGTTGCTATGGCATTGGATATTTTCAGTGAAAAATATATTAAGTTCAGTTCCAGTAAAAGTGAAATTATTGCCAAATTTGACAGAACACAATTAATAAGGGTGGTTACAAATCTTGTGAAAAATGGAATTCAGTCCATTCCTAAAGGCATTGAACCGGAAATACAGGTTACTTTGTCTGAAGAAAACGATAATGTGATCCTTACAGTTAAGGATAATGGAATTGGAATTACCGATGAGAACAAAGAAAAGGTATTTGAACCAAAATTCACCACTAAAACAAGTGGTATGGGATTGGGATTGGCCATGGTAAAGAATATAGTAAATACATATAAAGGAACTATTTCGTTTAAATCAAATAAAACCAAGGGGACTACATTTACTGTTGTATTCCCAAAAGAATAATATTATGAATTATAACAATGTACTAACCGAATCAAAAAATGGTATTGCTACCATTACCATTAATCGACCAAACAAGTTAAATGCACTAAACAAAGAAACTATACAGGAATTACATGATGCTTTTAGCAGTTTAGATGCGCAACAACATATTAAAGTTATTGTGTTGACCGGAAGTGGAGAAAAGGCATTTGTAGCAGGTGCCGATATTAGTGAATTTGCAAATTTTAGTGTTGATGAAGGAAGTAAATTGGCAGAAAAAGGGCAAAAATTACTTTTTGATTTTGTTGAGAAATTATCTACTCCTGTTATTGCAGCCATTAACGGATTTGCCTTAGGTGGTGGACTAGAACTTGCTATGGCCTGCCATTTTAGAGTAGCGAGCACTAATGCAAAAATGGGTCTGCCTGAAGTATCTCTTGGTGTAATACCGGGTTATGGTGGTACTCAAAGATTACCTCAATTGGTCGGGAAAGGACGTGCTATGGAAATGATTATGACAGCAGGAATGATCGACGCCAATCAAGCTTTAAATTACGGGTTGGTGAACCACGTGAAGACCCAGGAAGAACTGCTTGAGTTTTGTTATGAACTGGCAAATAAAATTATGAGAAATTCTTCAGTTGCCATAGGTAAGGCCATTAAAGCAATTAATGCGAATTATATCGACGGTAAAAATGGTTTTAAAACAGAGATCAAACAATTTGGAAAATGCTTTGGAACAAAAGATTTTAAAGAAGGCACAACAGCATTTTTACAAAAACGTAAAGCTAATTTTCCCGGAAATTAAAAAGCAAAAACAAAGAGAATAAAAAAAAGCGACTTGAATAAGCCGCTTTTTTATTTGTGAATTTATCAGGATTTATTTCCAGCACCAACAATAGTCAATTCATCAACAATATGCTCTGCATTTGAAAATTTATCAATCAGCCAAAGAACATATCGGATATCAACGTTTATAGTTCGTTGTAAAACAGGGTCAAAGATAACATCGCCTGCCATGGCCTCTATATTGCCATCAAATGCCAAGCCAATAAGCTCACCATTACCATTTACAACGGGTGAACCGGAGTTTCCTCCTGTTATATCGTTATCAGTCAGAAAATTAACTGGTAATTGTCCGTACTCATTTGCATACTTGCCAAAATCCTTTGTCTTATAAATATCGAGCATTGCTTGGGGTAAGTCAAATTCATCATCATTTGGCTTATATTTATTGATCACACCACTTAAAGTCGTGTAATAATTCTTGTTAGCATCATTTCTGCTGTCTTTTGGAAGCGCTCGAACTTTTCCATAGGATAATCTTAGAGTTGAATTCGCATCCGGATATTGAATTTTACTAAGTCCGGATTT
>CBDUIO010000123.1:0-7309 GCA_965367355.1 uncultured Flavobacteriaceae bacterium | reverse complement strand
TACATTCCTAAAGCTTCCATTTCATCTAAATCTTCATACATACATGCCTTTAATATTTGCATGGGGTAAATATCCATAGGAAACACTTCCTCGTAATTCCCTGTTACCACAAATGCCCTGTGTTCACCATTGGTGTTGGTGTTTAGGTCATATTTCTTCTTAGGATTCAACCACGAGAATGTTAAGGCTCTGGTTGTTGAGACCTTGTTGAAAACAGGCATCGTCCAGCCAAAAAATTCATAATCGTCACCTTCAGGTATCACAGTTATCGTGTTATTGTAATAATCTAAATAACCATCCGGTTTTATCTTCTTTCCGGTTAAAACATTACCAGAAATAATTCTAACGTGAGCATTTTTTTCAATACCCTTATCATAAAGCATTGAAGCGACTTCACAACCCAATTTAGCGACAAAATATCTTGGTTTTTGTATTGCAGAACCTACTAAGGCAACAATTCTTTCTGCATTGAACTTTCCTGTTAATAGCAATTCTCCTATTATAACCAGGTCCTGCGGATTAACGGTCCATACAACTTCACCTTTATTCACAGGATCAATTTTATTGATAAGAGTCCCAACGTTTCCTGATGGATGTGGCCCAGATACAAAATGAAGCTCTATGCCTTCTAAACCATTAAAGATCGAATATTCATTCTTTTCTATACCAACATGTACCTTGCCTTCAGTCAGTTTACCCAGAGCAGTAACTGCAGCCTGTAATTCTGCTTCTTTTCCCTTTAAAACAAATTCATAATCTGCTGCTAAAGGTGCAGAGGCATAAGCCGAAATGAATATTGCTTTTGGAGTTTTATCGGGATTAGCAATAATATCATAGGGACGTTGCTTGATAAATGGCCAGCAACCGGCAGAAAGCAAATGCGATTTAACTTCCTCCTGTTTTGCAGATCCTAATTTAAATACGCCATGATCTACAAATTTTTGGTCCTTGTCAGCCTGAATTTTAATAGATAAAATCCTCCTTTTTTCTCCCCTGCTAATTTCAATGATCTCACCAGAAACAGGAGACACAAATTTTACTTTTTCATTAGATTTATCATAAAATATAGGTTCCCCAGCTTTTACTTTGGATCCTTCTTTTGCAATAAGTTTGGGAGTTTTACCGTGGAAATCTTCCGGCCTGATGGTGTAATAGTTGCTTTTGACTGCACTTTCTGAAACTTTTTCAGCTTCACCAACTAATTTAATGTCCAGACCTTTTTTAATCTTAATGTCGTTTGACATATGTTTAAAATCTTTAATTAGTTATTATTAACAATTGCTGCTGCAATTGAATAAATTTGTTTGGTAACTCAAAAATTGCAGCAAATTTACAAATTTTAAATACAGATTTCATAATAAATTAGTATTAATTTCGGTAAGAAAACAAGCTTTCTTTATTAGGTATGAAATTTGATTATCTTTACCTCTAGAATATAAAACAAACTATGGCAAAGTATAGGGGAACTATTGTTTTTTTACTCATCTGCAACATTATTTATGGACAAGTAGAGTTTGAAGTAAATCCACCAGATTATATTAAAACTGTTAATTTTAGAGGAGAAACACCCGAAAGTCAATTACCGGTAATCATGCTGGGTGATAAATTAATATTGGAATTTGACGCTCTAAATGGTGATGAATCTGATTTTTATTATAAAATAGAACATTATAACTACGATTGGACACCATCTGTTTTGGTGAAATCGGAATATTTGAATGGGTTTGACAACCAGAGAATCCTTGATTATGAAAATTCTTTTAATTCCTTTCAAATATACAGTCATTACATCTTGGAAATTCCAAATAACCAAACACGGAGGTTGCTGGTTTCCGGGAATTATATGATCAAGATTTATGACGATGATAACCAACTTGTTTTTTCAAGGAAGTTTATGATTTATGAAAACAAAGTAAATGTAGGAGTTGAAATAAAACGCTCCAGGGATGTGAGATTTGTTAATCAAAAACAATCAGTTGATATTGTAATAGCATCAACTGCAATGAGCCTTAACAATCCCAAGGAAACTGTTAGCACATTAATTATTCAGAATAATAATTTAAATACAGCCATTACAGGCTTAAAACCGCTTTATACCATTGGCAATCAATTGATTTACAAATATGATACTGAAACCAGTTTTTGGGCAGGAAATGAATACCTGTTTTTTGACACTAAAGATTTAAGAGTTGCCACTTTAGGGACTCGATCTATAGAACTTAAGGAACTCTATCACAACTACCTTTACACCAATCTGGTAAGAGCCAATAGACCATATACTTACAATCCGGATATAAACGGAAATTATTTAATAACCGCCATTGACCGTGAAACCCCTGAAATAGAAGCCGATTATGCCTGGATTCATTTTAGCTTGAAAAGGGAAGAGATTTTTGGAGATGACAGCATCCACGTGTATGGGAATTTCAATAACTATGCAATTGATGATAGTACCAAAATGTATTTTGACAAGTACAATAAAACCTACAATGTGTCTTTACTTTTAAAGCAGGGATTTTACAATTACAAATATGTGATTGTTAATAATAAAGGTGAATTGGATGAAGGTGCAATAAGTGGTAATTTTTATCAAACAGAAAATGATTATAAAGTACTGGTATATTATCGAGACCTGGGAGCCAGATACGATCGAATAATAGGCATTGGAGGTGCAAATTCTGTTAATATATCGAACTAAAAGGTGATTTTGGCTGGTTTTACCAGCGCCTTAGCCCTAAAATGTAGATTGAATCAATTAATTTGTTATTTTTGTAGCTCAATTTCGACAAATCAAACCGTTTGTAGTCAATTTGAGTAAACACTTTATGGTACAACAAATTACAAAAGGAATTAAAATTTCGGTTGAAACAACCTTCGAAGGCACATTTTATAAAAATTATAAAGTGCAGTTTGCTTTTGGTTACAAGGTGACCATAGAAAATCAAAGCAAAGATTCTGTGCAATTGAATTCAAGGCATTGGAGAATATTAGATGCCTTAAATAATATTGAAATTGTAGAAGGTGAAGGTGTCATAGGCAAAAAACCAGTGCTAAAACCGGGAGAGTTGCATACTTATAATTCCGGTTGCCTTTTAACTTCGCCTTTTGGAGCTATGGAAGGTTATTACAATATGGTAAATTTTACTACGGCTAAAAATTTTCAGGTAGTCATCCCTACATTTAAATTGAGTGCTCCTTTTGCACTTAATTAATTGTCAAGTCTTTTTAACAAATTCAAATTTATACTGTTTTTCATTTTGTACTATATGACAATAATGACAGTTTGAATCGTGTACAAATTCAAAAACCTCATCTAAATTAAAGCTAATACAATCCACCTTATAAATGCCATCAACATCAATATTCCCATGTGGTGATATGCGTCTTATTCGGTAATGTTCTTCAATATAGGTTTCAGATCTACTAATTTCGAACCAGGCACCTGCTGCAATACCGCTTAACCACTGTGCATTTTCTCCTAAACCCTCTACCTGTTTTGGTTTTAAAGTACCAATAACATGGTATTCATGATCTGGGATCTTATCCAGAAAGCACCTGAAATTCTCCTTAAAAACGCTTGAATTGAATTCGAAAATTGAATCACCTATCACTTCAAACACCTGGTTCTGGGTATTTGCTCTCACAACATTTCCAACAGTACTTGGGGTAAAAAGAAGTGAATTATTTAAGGATTTTAATATGTTTTTATCTGTCACAGAAGCAATTAATGTTGATGTTACAAATCTGGCACAGTTAGAAGATTCTTTTTTAAAAGCAGCATATCTAAATGAGCCCTTTTGCATCAATTTATGTATATGATCCTTTGCTTTTTGATAATCAATATGAGTGCAAACGGATGCTATTAATTTGCCATCTCCATGTGTTTTTTGAGGATTATTGGCCAGATACAATAAGATCTTATCCATGTTTTTAATGATATTGTCTTCCAATTCGGCATCAAACGGAAAATCCAGTTCATGGTCAGTTTTCAACCCTCGAACTCTGCCATTGGGTTCAGGTGTTATGTATCTGCCAAAATCATGATATTCTAAAAACCCGGTCTGCTTATTTATTAAAACCAAAGCCGCATGTCCGGCTTTTACATAGTTCTTTTTTCCTATTCCAATGAACTGAAGCAATGGAGAATACCACTCATCAGCTACCATAACCACAGTATCCGGATAAGCCATGACTATCATTAAGCCGGAGTTATTCATAAGTAGCTTTTGGTATATTGAAATTAGTAAGCGATCTTTTTTTTGTTTCCAGATTGATAAAACTCATTTCTAATAAATCATTATTTTTTATAACCTGAGTAATACTCGTAGTTTTTACATATCCTCTGTCCATGATGATTCCATATTCCTTGTTTTTTGAAGGTCTGGAGTGAAAATTGAGAATTGAATCAGAATTCGGATCATTTTCAGATATGAATTCCCAAAACCACTGATGTCTTTCCCTCTTCATGTTATCAGTATATAATGTTGTAGACGACCAAATATGTGTTTTTAAAGGAATTTCTTTAAAATGCGTTTCTGTTCCGTCCCAGACCAATTCAAAGAACTTTATTGACTTATTCCAGTCAACAGCAACAATTGTAAAAGGTTCTATTTTATTAAAATTATAGTTATTTATAGAGACTTCAAGATCGTTTGATGCCAACAAGGCTTTAACTATCAGCCCTCTGCTGTGTCTGTATTCGGGTTTTCTTATATGACCTTGAAATCCGCCATTCAATAAACAGATCATCCTTTTTTTATCACTTAGTCCAATCCATGTGCCACCGGCTAATTCATCTTTAGGATACAGCATATTAACCGTCCCTTCGTCATAAATTTCAGGATGAATTGATTTTCGTTGAGGGGCTTCATCTCTATTAGTGGTTATAATAAAATCCTGATTACCCTGATAACATAAAGTTACTGTACACATAATGTTTTGTGGTCTGAAATACGTTATACAACTTACAAAAAATATTTATTTTTTTACTGCTTTAAGTGACCTCTGTGACTCCTAAAATCATTAAAATATTCTATCTTTGCAACTCAAAATTTCAATTCCAAAAACAAAATAATCACTATGGCCACAGGATTTTATAAAGTACCAAAAGCATTGAATGAACCAATCAATTCGTATGCACCGGGCACACCGCAACGAGAAGCATTATTGAATACATACAAGAAGATGTACAAAGAGAATGTGGATATTCCGTTTTATATAGGTGGTAAAGAGTATAAAACAGGGAAAACTGTTGATATTCATCCGCCACATGATCATCAACATACGGTTGGAAAATATCACACAGCAGAAAAAAAACATATTGAATTAGCGATAAAAGCTGCGGCAGAAGCCAGAGTAAAATGGGCTGCTACGAGTTGGGAACATCGCGCGGCAATATTCTTAAAAGCGGCTGACCTTCTTGCCGGACCATTTCGTAATAGAATAAATGCAGCGACCATGATCGCCCAATCTAAAAACGTCTTTCAGGCTGAGATTGATGCGGCATGTGAACTTATAGACTTCTTTCGATTCAACGTCCAATTCATGACAGAAATCTACAGCAACCAGCCAGAATCTGCTGCAGGAATTTGGAACCGAATGGAATACAGACCTTTAGAAGGCTTTGTCTATGCCATTACCCCTTTTAACTTTACGTCTATCGCAGGAAATTTACCGGCCGCTCCGGCATTGATGGGGAATGTTGTTATATGGAAACCGGCCAGATCGCAGGTATATTCGGCTTATGTGATCATGGAGCTATTTAAGGCTGCTGGTTTACCCGACGGTGTCATCAATATGGTTACCGGAAATTCTGCAACCATTACTGATGTTCTATTGGATAGTCCGGATTTTGCCGGTGTTCATTTTACAGGTTCCACACCTGTTTTTAATAGTTTCTGGGAAACTATAGGGAAAAATGTAGGTAAATATAAATCCTACCCAAGGATAGTTGGAGAAACAGGAGGGAAAGATTTTATATGGGCACATCCATCGGCTAATGCACAGGAAGTTGCTACTGCTATTTCAAGAGGTGCTTTTGAGTTTCAGGGACAAAAATGTTCTGCTGCTTCCAGAGCTTACATTCCAAAAAGTTTATGGAATGACGTAAAAAAAGCAGTTGAAAAAGACATGAAATCATTTAAAATGGGTTCTCCTGAAGATACTTCTAATTTTATCAATGCGGTAATTGACGACAGAGCCTTTAAAAAATTATCAAGCTATATAGATCAGGCGAAGGCAGATGCCAATGCAGATATTATTATTGGAGGTAACTTTGACGATTCAGTTGGCTATTTCATTGAGCCAACAGTAATAGTTACAACAGATCCAAAATACAAAACCATGTGTACTGAATTATTCGGTCCTATTTTGACCGTATATGTTTATGAAGACAATAAATGGGAGGAAACACTGGATCTTGTGGATAATACTAGTGAATATGCCTTGACCGGAGCTATTTTTAGTGGTGACAGATATGTGATCGACATTGCTACAAACAAACTGGAGAATGCAGCAGGAAACTTTTATATCAATGACAAACCAACCGGAGCCGTTGTAGGTCAGCAGCCATTTGGTGGCGCCAGAGGCTCTGGAACAAATGACAAAGCAGGATCTGTCTGGAATTTGTTGCGTTGGGTGAACAATAGAACCATTAAAGAAACATTTGTACCTCCGACAGATTATCGATATCCATTCTTAGAAAAAAGCACTATTGAAACGGTGGAAAAAGAAGTTGAAAGTGCTATTGAAAAACTGAAAGAATTGGGTAAAGATCTTTCTACGAAATTCAAGAAATAGTAATTTCTTGTATATAAAAGAAGCGCCAACTGGCGCTTCTTTATTTTATATTAAACTCCTTTGAATTTATCTGCTCCATCCAGCAATCCAATTAATTCCTGAGGATTATGGATTATTGTAGGCATATGTTGCGGACAAATATAAAATTCGCTTTCCTTATAGTAAAATTTTGTCACGGGTATCTCACTCGTTGATTTTTTACAAACTAGGCATTCTTTTTTTGCATCCATGATCTTAAAATTTTAAAAACCAAATTTACCTTTTATTACTTAAAAAAAACTATTAATTTTTTCTTTTATTTCAATGGCAGATATACGATTTTCTTGGTTTCAAAAAAGTCCTCTTCAAAAAATTCTGAAATATCATAGACTTTGGCTGTTTTATAGTCCTTAAGTTCTTCTGTTAAATCACCTCCCTTTAAATAAATGATACCATTCTTTAAGGAATTACGCTGCTTTTTGGCGATCTTTCCTTTTACCCAGTGAACAAAAGTTGGCATTGCTGCAACGGC
>CBDUIO010000122.1:0-7316 GCA_965367355.1 uncultured Flavobacteriaceae bacterium | reverse complement strand
ATGCAACTCACTTCTGCCAATTCAATTAATGTGGCCAGATGGCTTCCTCAAATGTTCTATTTTATGTTCGCCTACAAACAACTTCATAAGAAGTTTGAGAACATCGTTTTCTCTGTACCCAGTGGAAATTTTGGTAATATCTGTGCCGGTATTATGGCCCAACGACTTGGCCTTCCAATAAAACACTTTATAGCCTCCAATAATGAAAATAATGTGGTAACCCAATATTTAAAAACCAAATTGTTTCAACCAAAACCTTCCATTCAAACCATATCCAACGCTATGGATGTTGGCAACCCTAGTAATTTTATACGAATTCAGGAAATCTACAAGAACAATTTCGAAACTTTAAAAGACCATGTGTCTTCTTTTAGTTTTTCCGATCTGGAAACCAAAAATGCAATGAAGGAGATTTATGAAAATTACAAGTATGTTGCAGATCCTCATGGTGCAGTTGGTTATCTTGGGGCCAAGGAATATATTAAAAATAACCCTGAAGTTCATTGCGTGTTTTTAGAAACTGCTCATCCTGTAAAATTTTTAGATGTGGTTGAAGAAGTGATTCAAAAGGATCAAGCATTGCCTCCTCAAATTCAATCGATCATAAATAAAGAAAAAGTTTCCTTTAATATAGATGCATATAAGGAATTAAAATCCTTTCTGCTAAAATAGAAATACTCAATTTTCAGTCTTTACATATTATAATTTATTCTCCTTTAATAAAAATATTGATTTGTTTAAATGAATATTTAAATTTTATAAATCAACAAAAGGCTGATAAATATCATTGCCTGGTTCATATTTAATGATTAATTTTTTGATATTAAATAATTTATTAATCTTTAAATATTAAATCATGGCAAACAATAATGGAAACATGTTATTAGCTCTGTTAACAGGAGCAATAATCGGAACTGGCATTGGCATTCTTTATGCACCTGATGAAGGCGTAAAGACCAGAAAAAAAATTAAAAAGAAAGCGCTTGATGTTAAACACGACATTTCTGAAAAAGTCACTCACGCAAAAGATGATCTATCTAAGACTTTCAAAAAGAAAAAAGAAGATTTTGAACATAAATTAGAAGATACTATCACAAACATGAGTTATAAAGCAGATGAAATTATCGTAGCTTTAGAAAAGAAATTAGAAGATATAAGAAAGAAAAATTTAGAACTTCAGAAATAGAGCTTTATGGCTTTTGAAGAATTAAAAGAAAACCTATCAGGGGCAGATCATGATGTGCGCTCTTACATAGAACACAATAAGGAGTATTACAAGCTTTTGGTATTTAAAATACTGATGCAGGTAATTACTTCTTTTACAAAAATGCTATTTATCAGCGCCATCATTTTATTCGTATTATTTCTCCTATCCTTGACCGCGTCGATTGCCATAGGACAAGCTATGGATAATATGCTATTCGGATTTTTAATTGTTAGTGTTTTTTTTGTAGTACTAGGTATAATTCTGTATTTATTGAGAAATAAATTGGACAAACCACTAATAAAAATGTTTTCAAAATATTATTTTGACAAAATATGACAACTCATCAATATAGTTCATTTGAAGAAATAGACAAAAGACTAAAAGTCTTAAAACTTGAAAGAGATATAGATAAGGAAAGTTTTAAATTCGATTTATTAAGTCTCAAAAAAAATATTTATCCTGCTGTTTTTTCCGGAGGCATCGGCGGTTTGATTCAAATTTTGATAATATCTTTTGTTTCAAAAAAATTATCTAAATTATTACGTAAAAAATCATAGTATATTTCTTAATTCAATTTTTAACAAAGTAGTTCTATTTAGGACTATTTTTATTTTAATACAAGTCATTTTTCTTATCTCCAACAATTTGTAGAATTAATAAAATAAGGACTCTCTTCATTTAATTCACCACATTATTTTTGATACATTTGTGCTACTAAATCAAGACAAATGAAAAATACTGCTTTAACAGCTACTCACGAGGCTCTGGGCGCAAAAATGGTACCTTTTGCCGGATACTTTATGCCTGTTCAATATGAAGGTGTCAATATAGAACATGAAACTGTTCGAAAAGACGTTGGAGTTTTTGATGTTAGCCATATGGGTGAATTTTTAATAGAAGGACCAAATGCCCTGGAGTTGATCCAAAAAGTGAGCAGTAATGATGCTTCAAAACTGTCTGTTGGAAAAGCTCAGTACAGTTGTTTACCAAATGATGAAGGAGGCATTGTTGATGATTTGATTATTTACATGATAAAAGAAGAACAGTATTTATTAGTTGTCAACGCAAGTAATATTAAAAAAGACTGGAACTGGATCAAATCCAAAAATGATGTGGGTGCAATAATGAGAGATCTTTCTGAAGACTACTCTTTACTAGCTATTCAGGGGCCTAATGCAGTTTCTAAAATGCAGAATTTATCCAGTCATGACCTGTCTAAAATCAAATTCTATAATTTTCTTGTTGGTGATTTTGCCGGTATTGAGCATGTTATTATTTCTGCAACAGGTTATACGGGTAGTGGCGGATTTGAGATCTATTGTAAAAATTCAGAAGTTAAACAAATATGGGATGCTGTGATCAAGGCCGGAGCCAAACCAATCGGACTGGCGGCCAGAGATACCTTAAGACTCGAAATGGGTTATTGTTTATATGGCAACGATATAGATGATACCACTTCACCTATAGAGGCAGGACTTAGTTGGATATGTAAGTTCAACAAGTCATTTACAAACAGCGAAGCACTGGAAGATGAAAAAATTCGTGGACCTAAACGAAAATTAGTGGCATTTGAATTGGATGAACGAGGTATTCCTCGTCATGGCTATGATATAGTTGACAACAGTGGTAAAAAAATAGGAGTCGTGACTTCGGGAACTATGTCTCCTTCTCTGGGCAAGGGAATTGGAATGGGCTATGTACCAACTGTCTTTTCTGATGTAAACAGCAAGATCAATATTCAAATTCGAAAAAATGCGATACCGGCAACCGTTGTGAAACTGCCATTTATAAAGATTGAATAATGATCGATTACCCAAGTATCTTAAACGAGATCTATGTCAATTTAAAAGATCAGGCAAATAAAGGAAAAGTTCCAGATTATATTCCCGAACTATCGCAGGTAGACATCAATAACTTTGGAATTCATTTAAGCTTGTTGAACGGTGAAAGTTATTCAGCAGGGAATTCAAATACACCTTTTTCAATACAAAGTATCTCAAAGGTTTTTTCCCTATTGAAAGCATTTTCCATAATGGGAAATGACCTCTGGAAACGAGTCGATGTTGAGCCATCGGGAAACCCATTCAATCATCTATCCCTTCTGGAACTCGAAAACGGTATTCCAAGAAATCCGCTTATAAATGCTGGAGCGTTGGTAATCGCAGATATTTTAATCAGCAATCTCAAAAATCCCAAAAATGACTTTCTGCAGTTTGTTAGACTCATAGCCAATGATCAATCTATTGATTTTGATTATAAAGTTGCCAAATCAGAAAAAGAAACGGGATTCAAAAATTTTGCAGCAGCAAATCTTCTTAAATCATTTAAAAACCTTCATAATTCGGTTGAAGAAGTTTTAGATTTTTATTTTCACCAGTGCTCCATTCAGATGAGTTGTGAACAACTAGCAAATGCGTTCCACTTGTTTGCAAACCATGGAGTTTGTCAGCAAAATAAAGTGCATTCTAGTCCCAGCCATATTAAACGTATCAATGCAATTATGCTCACTTGTGGGTTCTATGACGAAGCAGGAGAATTCGCATTTGAAGTGGGATTACCGGGCAAAAGTGGAGTTGGCGGTGGAATTGCTGCACTTTTACCCAATAAATTTACAATAACTACCTGGTCACCCGGGTTAAATAGAAAGGGCAATTCTTTGTTGGGCATGCAAGCATTAGAACAATTTACCACAAAAACAGGATTGTCTATTTTTTAGAGGCAATAAGGAAACGGATACATGCAAGAAGGACAAAAACAAAGAATTGTTATATTAGGCGCAAGTGGCTTTATTGGTAATGCGATCTATAAAGAACTATGCTCCTATTTTAAAACCTTCGGGAGTTACCATACAAAATCAAAGGAATTTAAAAATAATCAGCAGTTCTTTCACTACGATCACGAACAGGATGATATTTATGATATTCTTGAAGTTTTAAAACCAAACGTCATTGTTTCAGCATTACGCGGTAATTTTGCAACACAGGTTTTAGCTCATCAGCATATTATTGAATATGTAAAAACGAATAAGTGTAAACTCATCTTCTTATCATCAGCTAATGTATTTGATGCTTACAGTAAATATCCAAGCTACGAAAGGGATAAAACCTTAAGTGAGAGTATTTACGGCCGATTCAAGATAAAGATCGAAAATGCAATTATGAGATTGCCTAAGCGTAAGTGGGCAATTATTAGACTTCCAATGGTACTTGGTGCCAAATCACCCAGAATTGAAGAGATCAAGCTTAATATCAAAGAAAAAAAGCCAATTGAAGTTTTTCCTAATTTAGTGATCAACGTAACTACAGACGATAAATTAACTCAGCAAATCCATTATATAATAAACAGAAATAAGACTGGAATCTATCATCTGGGAAGCACAGACTTAGTGCATCATGACGACTTTATTAAGGATGTTATAAGTTGTATGGGTGATTATAAACCTGTTTATAAACAAGTATTCACAACTAATGATGAGCGCTATTTAGCCGTATTACCAAAGCATAATCTTTTACCCAAAAACCTGCAAATAGAAAGCCATGATGTTGTAAAAATTAGTATTTTGTAGGTAACTTAAAATTGGGAATTATGAAAAAATTAAGCGCCGAGGAAATTGAAAAAAAACTTCTGCATTTTCCGGAATGGGAATATTATGAGAATGCGATTCATGCCGAATTTGAATTTGAAAATTTTAAAGATTGTTTTAGTGCTATGAGCAGGATTGCTTTTGAATGTGAGGCACTAAATCATCATCCCGAATGGACGAATGTGTACAATGTATTAACGATTTCGCTTTCAACCCATGATGCAAATGGTGTTACAGACAAAGATTTTAAACTGGCAAAAGCTATAGAAGAAATTGTTGAAGAAGAAGACTGAAGTATTTTTAACACAGCTACTTTTTTATAAATTTGCAAGCGTTAAAATATATTTTATTTTTTAAACTATGGGAAGAGCCTTTGAATTTCGTAAAGCGCGAAAAATGAAACGTTGGTCTGCAATGAGCAAGGCCTTTACACGTATTGGAAAAGATATTGTCATGGCAGTAAAAGAAGGTGGTCCGGACCCTGCCAGTAATTCTCGATTAAGAGCAGTTATACAGAATGCCAAATCTGTTAATATGCCAAAGGATAATGTGGAACGGGCCATAAAACGTGCAACCGATAAAAGCCAGGGCGATTATAAGGAAGTTTTGTTTGAGGGTTATGCCCCACATGGAATTGCAGTTCTTATAGAAACAGCCACAGATAATAATACTCGAACAGTCGCTAACATCAGAAGTTATTTTAATAAGTGCGATGGAAGCCTAGGAACATCCGGCTCTGTAGTATTCATGTTTGATCACACATGCAATTTTACAATAAATGGTGAAGGATTGGATACGGAAGAATTAGAACTTGAGATGATCGATTTTGGAGCCGAAGAAGTATTTGCCGATGAAGACGGCATTCACATTTACGCTCCCTTTGAAAGTTTTGGAGCCATTCAATCTGAACTTGAAAAACGTGACATAGAGATTCTCTCATCTGGTTTTGAGCGCATCCCTCAGGTTACAAAAAAACTAAATCCGGAGGAAGCCGCAGATGTAGAGAAATTGCTTGAAAAAATTGAGGAAGATGATGATGTTCAAAACGTCTACCACACTATGGAAGAATCTGAATAATAATAAAAAAATATTTAATAAGAAAAGGGCTTATGCCCTTTTTTTGTTGAAAGTACTTTTGTTATTATCTTTAACGAACACTGTATTATTCTTTAATTATGGCATTCACCTTAAGACCTTTTAGTCACAACGATATTGAAAGCCTAATGGAATATGCAAATAATCCAAAGATCGCCGCGAACCTTACCAATCAGTTTCCTCATACTTATACTCGAGAGAGCGGAGAGAATTTTATAAAATTTGCCATGCAACAATCACTTCCCACGATCTTTGCAATAGATATTAACGGAAAAGCTTCTGGTGGTATTGGTTTGCATGTTCAGCCTGATATACACATCAAAAATGCTGAATTGGGTTATTGGCTGGCAGAACCCTTTTGGGGTCAGGGTATTATGACCAAAGCGGTTGTGCATATGGTTGATTACGGATTTAAAAATCTGGATATCAATAGGATCTTTGCAAGACCCTTTGGAACCAATATAGCTTCACAAAAAGTATTAAAAAATGCCGGATTCGTTTTGGAAGGAAAATTTAAAGGCACCATTTATAAAAATGGTGAATATCTGGATGAACTTATTTACGCGGTAAGAAAACCATAATTTACAATGAGAAACCAGAAAAAAAGCAAGATAGGCACTCTATTATTAAGTAACAGCTTGGTACAAATATGTGAGATATTGTTATTATTCATTATAGCCTTTACAATTATCAAATTATCAGAACCATTGGTAAAAGATAATCTTATTTTAAAACAGGCCACTGTGTGGGTGGCTAATATTGCCATGTTAATTGTAGTGTGGTTTGGAATAAAACTAAGAGGTGAAACCTGGAAAGATATTGGTCTCTCTTTCAAATCGATAACTCCAAAAGAAGGCTTTAAAGTGTTCTTATGGTCTCTCTTAGTTTTTTTATTGGCTATGGCTGGTTTTGTTATTGGTTCAATCATAATGGCAAATATTACTGGAATTCCGGAAGGAAGTGCAGATATGAGCGGTTATGATTATTTAAAAGATAATATTGGAATGCTTATATTGACTCTAATTGGTGTCTACATTGTTTCATCCTTTGGAGAAGAAGTCATATACAGAGGTTTTTTGATCAATAGAATTTCCCAAATAGGTATGTCTACTAAAAAGGCACAATGGATAGCAGTTATTTTGAGTTCTTTAATTTTTGGATTTGTCCATTATGAATGGGGACCTATGGGAGTAGGTCAAACAACTTTTATGGGCTTGGCTCTGGGAATTTGTTACATTAAATTAAAAAAAAGATTATGGATTCTAATTCTGGCTCATGCTTATATGGACACAATTCTTATGTTGCAGATGTATATGGCCAGTAATTAAAAAAAGCTACTTCCAAACATATACGAAGTAGCTTAATTTATTGTAACCTGATGTTTCTTTTTAGGGACAAATGTTTACTTTATGTTTCACCAGAATGTTACGC
>CBDUIO010000121.1:0-7317 GCA_965367355.1 uncultured Flavobacteriaceae bacterium | reverse complement strand
AGTAAATGCCCTAATAAGTCTGACGCTTTATTGTAAGGGTTTTCGAATGGCTGATCAACCGTATTGATTTTATGATATTTTTCAATTACTTCCTGAAATATTGCATTGGCTTTTTTAGTAAACATATCTTTTATTTTAAAACGCAAATATACTTCATAATTAATTAACTTTACTACTTAAACCAGAGTTTGCAAGCCATGAAAATTCATAATCTGTCACTAACAAATTCATTACTAAATACCTTCATTTCTGAAATTCGTGATAAAACCGTTCAAAAAGACAGCATGCGATTTAGGAGGAATATTGAACGTATTGGGGAGGTATTGGGCTACGAGCTAAGTAAAACCTTAAATTATAACTCCAGGGTTATTCAAACTCAATCTGGAGATTGTAAAATGTATTTACCAGACAACAAAGTTGTGATCTGTTCTGTTTTAAGAGCAGGAGTTCCTTTGCACAGTGGTTTGTTAAATTATTTTGACAGGGCTGAAAACGCTTTTATCTCTGCATACAGACATCATGAGGAAAATGACCCGAACCAATTTAAAATTGTAGTTGAATACCTTGCCAGTCCCAGTCTGGATAATAAAACTTTGATCCTTGCAGACCCTATGCTGGCCACCGGACAGTCCCTGGTGTCTACGTTTGAAGCATTAAAACCTTTCGGAAATCCTAAGGAAATTCATCTTGTAAGTGTTATTGCTTCTAAAAAAGGAGTTCAATATGTAAAAAATCTCTTCCCTGAGGATACTAAATTGTGGGTTGCCACTATAGATGATAAACTTGACAAAAAAGGATACATTGTTCCAGGCCTGGGAGATGCCGGCGACCTCGCCTTTGGATCAAAACTACAAAAATGATGTCACTATAGGCGCCAGAATCAAAGTGGCTAAAAACGCGTCTTTAAACCATTTTTCGGGTATAGATTGAATGTAATTGGAAGTTATTATTGCCAATGGAGCGAAAATAAAAATGAATTCGCCTGTCGTTCTCTGATCAGAAAAAACCAATGAAGATATAGCAATGATCAATGCAGCCACGATAATTTTATGAAGAGGCTTAACCATTTTTAGTTTGCTTTGTATCAAATTGATATAAAAAAAGGTAGCCCAAAGGCTAATGGTCATGACAATGGTGATTGACACAATCAGCCTGTAAGAATTATAAGAATTCAAATTGAAATTAAATGGTGGAAATATGTTATATAGCGCATCTAAGTTGTTGTATATTAAAAGATTATAACAAATGCTCAGCAATAAAACTGTTGTTATTCCGGTAAATGCAATAATCCAGTCTTTTAACTTATTATCTGAAAACAAAAACAATCCAATAAAAATCAATACAAAAAAAAGGATTGACCAAAAATAAAATATGACAGCAATACCAATCCAAAAGGAGGCGTCAAATAATTTCTTTTTTAAATTCTTTTGGGATCGCATGCTTATTATCCTACGTAAAGCAAATAAGATAAATATGTTCGCCAACAGTAGTTTTACACTCATTAAAGTTATTGGCAGCATGGCTAAAAACAATCCAAAAAGTAATATATGATAACTGCTCTGGTCTAATAATCGGTTTTTCACCACAATGAAATTCAATAAGAAGACCGAAAATACACTGATCAAAAAAATGCCTCCTCTTTCAAATAAAAGAGAAATTGAAAGTTCTTCGCTAAACTCCTGAATATTCACTAATACAAACGCTATAAATATTATTCCAATAACTATTACAAAATTTATTGGTTTAGATTTATTGAAAATTCTTGTAATCATTAACTGTTTTTGTATTTTAGCTTCGTAAATATAAGATTTATTAACAATGAAGGATTTTTTTTACGGTATTCAAGATCTATTTGTGAACTATTTGTTCAAGCCATTTGATGCACTAAGGACTTTAGAATTAGATAACTGGTGGTTGTCAAATATAGTTTCCTGGACTTTAGCAGTTATAGGCTTAGTTGCTTTTGTATACTGGATGATTCAATTAAAAAAGTTCGACAAAGATGAGGATAAGAGCATAACTTCTCATTCCTACCTATAGATCAAACCCTATATCTTTTCGGTAGTACATATTTTCAAAATGTACTTTCTCAATGCTTTTATACGATTTTTTTAAGGCTTCATTATAAGTGTCGCCATAACTGGTCATTGCTAATACGCGTCCGCCCGATGTGACAATTTTTCCATTTTCTAATTTAGCGCCTGCGTGAAATGGGATTGAATCAGATACGTTTTGTATTCCGGTTATTTCTTTTCCCTTCTCGTAAGCCTCAGGATAACCCCCTGAAACCAACATTACTGTGGTTGCCGCACGCGAGTCAATTTCCAAATCAATAGAGTCTAATGTTCCATTTGCTATACTTTGAAGTATTTGAACAAAGTCATTTTTTAGTCGAGGCAATACAACCTCTGTTTCGGGATCTCCCATTCTAACATTATACTCTATAACTTTTGGATCATCTCCAACCTTTATCAAACCAATAAATATAAATCCTTTGTAGGGTAAATTATCCTTTTGTAGTCCCTGAATTGTTGGTTTTACTATCTGATCTTCAATTTTTATCAGAAACTCCTTATTTGCAAATGGCACAGGAGATATTGCTCCCATTCCTCCAGTATTCAATCCAGTGTCTCCTTCACCAATACGTTTATAATCTTTTGCAGTGGGTAATATCTTATAATTTTTTCCATCTGAAAACACAAAACAACTCAATTCAATGCCATCTAAAAATTCCTCTATAACCACTTTTGAACTTGCCGCTCCAAACTTGCTGTCGACCAACATTTTTTTCAATTCTTCCTTAGCTTCATTAAGATCATTAAGAATTAAAACGCCTTTGCCAGCGGCTAGTCCATCAGCCTTAAGGACATAAGGAGGCTTTAAAGATTCCAGAAATTTAAATCCCAATTCAATATTTCCTTTAGAAAAACTTTTATAAGCAGCAGTTGGAATATTGTGCCTGAACAAAAATTCTTTTGCAAATTCTTTGCTTCCCTCCAATTGCGCTGCTGCTTTTTGAGGACCTATTACATGGACTTCTTTTAAATCCTTGTCATTAAGAAAAAAATCGTGAATTCCTTTGACTAAGGGGTCTTCTGGTCCAACAACCACCATATCGATCTTGTTAGACAACACTATGTTTTTAATTGCCTTGAAGTCTAAAACATTAACCGGAATATTCTTGGCGATTTTTGCTGTTCCGGAATTTCCCGGTGCTACAAAAAGTTGATCGCATAGTTTACTTTGTGAAATTTTCCAAGCAAAAGCGTGCTCTCTTCCTCCAGATCCCAGAACTAAAATTTTCATTGTTTTTTGTTTGAGGCAAAAATAATTGCTTTTACCTTTAAAAAATAATTAAATTACAAAAACCTATACAGATTTATCTTGAAGTTATTTGACCTTAGTTTACAGCTTAATGGATTTCCGATCAAAAACGCGCGATCAGTTTTGAATACTATTTTGAATATAGCGGATCGTGACTATGATTCCTATATTAATTCTAAAAAGAAAGAGATCCTTCAATTTCATCTTCAGAATAATTCATTTTATAAATCTTTCGGCAATAAAACAGACTTAAATGACTGGAATTCTGTCCCTATCATGACAAAGCAGGATTTACAAATTCCTTTGACAAAAAGATTGTCAAATGGTTACACTGTTAAAAATGTCTATGTTAACAAAACATCCGGCTCGTCAGGAGATCCATTTGTGTTTGCCAAGGATAAGTTTTGTCATGCACTTACCTGGGCAGAGATACAGAACAGGTTTGGATGGTTTGATATTGATTTCAATACAAGCATGCAGGCAAGGTTTTATGGGATTCCTTTAGATAAAAAAGGATATTATAAAGAACGAATAAAAGACTTTTTTAGTCATAGGTTTCGGTTTTCAGTATTTGACCTAAGCGATGAAGCATTTAAAAAACATCTGATAAAATTCCAATCAACACCTTTTGAATTTATAAACGGATATACAAGCCCCATAGTGCAGTTCGCTAAATTTTTAAAAAAAGAAGGGATTATTTTAAATACAGTTTGCCCATCATTGAGGGTTTGTGTTGTGACTTCAGAAATATTGTTTAAAAGTGATCGGCAATTGATGGAAACTCAATTTGGAGTACCCGTAATTAACGAATATGGTGCTTCTGAACTAGATCTGATCGCTTTTGAGAACCCGGACAATGACTTGCAGGTTAATAGTGAAACATTATATGTTGAGATCCTGGATGAGAACAATAGCCCTTTGCCTTATGGCAAAGAAGGCAAAGTAGTAATTACTTCCCTTTATAATAAGGCCCATCCATTTATTAGATACGATATTGGTGATATAGGCATCCTGTCAGAAAAAAGCACTCCCAAAAAACCTGTTTTAAAAAATTTGGTTGGAAGAACCAATGATATTGCTGTTTTGCCAAGCGGTAAAAAGGCTGCCGGATTAACATTTTATTATATTACCAAAAGTATAATCGAAGACGATGGAAATGTTAAGGAGTTTGTCATTGAACAAATAACAAAGTCCCATTTTAAGATAATTTATAAAAGCGATGATGGACTTTCATCCCAAAAAAAGAAAATTATAGTTAGTGAGATGGAAACATATCTTGAACCCGGATTGCATATAACGTTTGAACGCAAGGATCAATTAAAAAGGTCAAAAAGCGGGAAACTGAAGCAATTTAGTTCGATGGTAAATCCATGATTTGCTTTGGTTTTATAAAAAAGTGTTCAAACAGGAACATTATGAAATACCCTATTGATTTTACTTTAGAAAAACCCAGCCCTTTGTTATAAACCTGAAAATTATATTTAATTAAATCGAATTTATTTGATGACATAGAATTCCTTCTTATTCGATAAAGCGCCAAGGATTCCTTAATTCCGATAGCCGGTTTTTTTGATTTCTTAATGGCAGTAAGCCACAACAACCAGTCTTGTCGTTTTCTTAAATTTGTTGAAGGAATTTTTCCTAAAGATTTACAATTATATATCCCTGTTAAATTACCAACATAATTACTCTTCAATAATTTTTTATAGGTTAGTACCGGTAATGCATTTACTTTTTTATTTAATTTATTTCCAACTTCATCCATCAGGTCATAACTGGAAAAGCAAACATCCAAATTATTTTTTAGCATTAATTCAATTTGTGTTTCCAGTTTATGCGGAAGCCATAGATCATCAGCGTCCAGAAAAGCAATAAAATCACCTTTAGCCGCCTTTATCCCTTTATTTCTGGAAATTCCGGCGCCCTGATTTGTCGTGTTTTTAATCAAATAAATATTGGGGTGCTTTGAGATATAACTATTTATTAACTCAATTGTTTTGTCTGTAGATGCATCATCAATTAAAACCAGTTCCCAATTTTTATAGGATTGATCTAAAATACTATCAATACTTTGCTTAATAAATTCCTGAGAATTAAAAGTTGGTGTGATTATAGAAACAAGTGGATTCAATAGTTTTGAGATTAATACGCTTTTTCTTCGCCTTTAAGGGCATTAAAAAATGTTTGGATGACTATTTTAATATCCAATAAAATGGACCAGTTCTCAACATAGAAAATATCATATTTTACCCTGTTTATTATATCCTTATCTGTTTCTATTTCACCTCTAAAACCTTTAATTTGAGCCAGGCCAGTAATTCCCGGTTTTACGAAATGACGTACCATGAATTTATCCACCCTTTTTGCATATAAGTTTGTATGGGTTACCATATGAGGTCTTGGGCCTACAACGGACATGTCGCCAAACAATACATTAAAAAACTGCGGAAGTTCATCAATACTGGTTTTTCTGAGGAACTGTCCAATTTTCGTAATTCTTTGATCTCCTTTCTTTGCCTGATGCAAATGAGCATCTTTATTTGGTGTCATGGATCTGAATTTATAGCAGTCAAATTCTTCATAATTAAATCCGTTTCTTGACTGTTTGAAAAAAACCGGCCCTTTTGATTCCAGTTTAATTAAAATGGCTATTATAGGAGTTAGCCATGACAGAATGAATATGATTACCGCAGAAGAAAAAACAATGTCAAATGTTCTTTTAATGACTAAATTGATTGAATCTTCGATTGGAATTGATCTAAAGGAGAGAATAGGGATATAATCATAATATTCATATTTAAGCCGCTTCGCATAAATCTCTTTATTATCAGGAAGAAATTTTAAGATCTTTAGGTTGTTATCTGCAAAATCGATTACCTGGTTAAGCTGTTTATTTGACAACTCAGAAATTGAACAATAGATTTCATCAATGCTTTCATTTTTTACAAAATCAAAAAGGGCCTGTAATTCTAAATCTTTTCTCTCCTTCAAATTTATTGTTTTCTGGTGTGCATACCCATATTCCGGGTATTTGTTAAAAAAACTCTCCAAAGCAAGTGTTTGCTTGTTTTTGCCAATAATAACTGTTTTTCTAAAATTTCCACCAAAATCAGATCTGTATTTTTGAAGTAAAAAATACACGGCAAACTTTGATATTGCAATCCAGGTGAATGATGTCAGAACATATTTGAAAATAGTTTTATAGTCTAAATTCAGCTCATGAAAAAATCCTGAATATGCAAGAACGACCAGAGTAAACAATATTAATTGACGAAAAATAAGCGCTAAAATCGCAATTTCTCTTGAGTATCTATAAACTTCATAAAATCTTGAGTATACGGATAAGAAGATCCAGGAAAAGGAAATAATTATTATGTATTTAACAGGGTCAATGTTCGGAAAAAAAACCAGTATAGCCAACACATTTATAATACATAAATCGATTATATATGATATTGGCCTAAGGTAACCCGAATATCTACCTTGTTTAAATAAACTCAATCTATCTTTTTATATGATTAGAAAAATCTTTATGTTCACTTTTATATAATTCCTCTTTGGTTAGTCCCTTGAAATAATCGAATGTTATTTTCATCCCTTCTTCACGGCCAACCTTTGGTTCCCAGTTCAATAACTTCTTGGCTAAAGATATATCCGGTTGTCTCTGCATTGGATCATCAACCGGCAAGTCTTTATAAACAATCTTTTGATCTGTATTGGTTAATTTAATAATCTCTTTAGCAAAGTCCAATATAGTAATTTCATGCGGATTCCCTATATTAACAGGATAAGCGTAATCACTTAAAAGCAATCTGTAAATTCCTTCAACCTGGTCATCAACATAACAGAATGATCGTGTCTGTAAGCCATCTCCAAAAACAGTCAGATCTTCCCCTCTTAATGCTTGTCCCATAAATGCCGGAATGACTCTCCCATCATTTAATCTCATACGAGGTCCATAGGTGTTAAAAATTCTTACGATTCTAGTTTCCA
>CBDUIO010000120.1:0-7319 GCA_965367355.1 uncultured Flavobacteriaceae bacterium | reverse complement strand
AATGGATATGTTTTGATCGTTCCATCCTCTTCATTCTTAATTTCAATTACCAAATTGGCGCCATCATCCGGCTCATAATTCTTATTAAAATATTGCGCGGTAACTATGATGTCATCATTGCCATAATAAAAAGAGTCGTAATCTATTGTCAGTCTGTCTTTTTTATTGTTGGACGCCAGATATAGAACCAGTTTTGCCATAAAATTATCAAATCCTACAAACGATTTCTCATTTAAAAAACTTTGAGCCCGCCATTTCCATATTCCTTCTCCAAATAATATCGCTTCCCGTTTATTGTCATTTTCTAATATCGACAAAAGTGGTTGCTCGGTTTTAATTCCATTGACCGATTTAAATAAAAGAATTTCAGATCTGCTTGAAAATTCGACTGGTTCAAAAAATGAGCTTAAAGGCGGAAAGGATTGAAAATTCAAGTCATTTACAATAAAAGTATTGTAATTTTCATTTAAAACTGCTTGAAAGTCCTCTGTCAGACCATTCACTTTTTTAGTGTAATTATTCTGAATCGAATTTAAAAAGGTCCAGTCTGTTTGTGAACCCGTTATTGTGAAAATATTTTTATTTTGTTCCTTTAATTCGTTATAAATTTCCTTAAATGAATTGTTAGGCTGATACAATATAAACAATTGAAAATCATTTACTTTGTTAATTAACTCATTTGGCTTCAGAATGTTTACTGTTCTTTGTTCATTGCTTTCAATACTTTTTTTAATGGCCCCAAGATCCGGATGAATAATCTCGCTAATTAAGGCAGTATTGGACTTTTGATCTATAACCTCTACACCAAAATCCTTAGTATTGTTAACCTTGTTTTTTTCTATGCCTAATGGTCTGATCTCTGCCCTATAGCTCCTTACTCCTACTTGATTAGCAGGTAAAGTAAATGTGATAATTTGCGAATTATTTGATTTTGTTAAGGAAACCAGTTTCCGATACACTGTTTGATTCCCGGATCTAACGGTGAAATCCGTATTAACCGATTCATTACCATTATAATTTATGATCACTTCAACAGGAAATTTGTTCTTTAAAAAGGCGTATCTGTTTACATTAATTTGTTCGATTTTCAGATCGGAATACGAAATGGTATCACCCAAAATAATAGAATAAATGGGTTGATCGTATTCACTGGCAGAAAACTCATAGTCATAGCCATAGGTTTGGTTTCCATCAGAAATTAACACAGTTGGTGACACAGAATTCTTATAGATCTGCTCTAAATTTGAAAATACTTTAGACAAGTTAGACCGCTTGTCATTAAAGGTGACGGAATCCATGCTTTTGAATTCGGTACCAAACGAATAATATTCAATATTGAATTTTTCTTTTAATTCATCGTTGGCTTTTATGCTGTTCAGTAAGCTTTGAGAATTTTCATCTTGCTCTAAAAATTTAACCGAAATTGAATTATCAACGACGACCGCTAGGTTGGGCTTTTCATTATAGTAATTGATCTTTTCAAATTTAGGATTGATCAAAAGCAAAAAGATCGAAAAATAAGTGATAAATCTTAACACTGTGAACAGGGCACTTAGCTTGGTGAATTTTGCCTTGTACACATATTGAAAAAGCGCTAATAATAGCGCTATGATTCCAGATAAAACGATAAATAAAACAGTTAGTCCTTGCATGAATTAAGTTAACATTCCACCATCAACATGTATCGTTTGACCTGTAACATAATCTGAAAGATCGCTCGCTAAAAATACGCATACATTGGCAACATCTTCCGGTGTACCTCCTCTTTTTAGCGGAATTGCAGATCTCCAGGTATTAACTGTTGCTTCATCAAGTTTTCCGGTCATTTCTGTTTCAATAAATCCAGGCGCTATAACATTGCATCTAACATTTCTTGATCCCAGCTCTAAGGCTACAGATTTTGAAAATCCGATAATACCCGCCTTTGAAGCTGCATAATTGGTTTGACCGGCATTTCCTTTGACTCCAACAACAGAACTCATATTTATAATGGATCCTTTTCTTTGCTTAAGCATTGCTCGCTGTACAGCTTTGGTCATATTAAAAACAGATTTTAAATTAACCTCAATTACGGTGTCAAAATCTTCCTCGCTAATGCGCAATAATAAATTATCTTTGGTTATTCCTGCGTTATTAACCAATATATCTATAGACCCAAATTCCTTCAAAACCTCATCTGCGAGTTTTTGAGATTCATCAAAACTGGCAGCATTACTTTTATAGCCTTTAGCCTTAATGCCCAAAGTATTTAATTCTTTTTCCAATTCATTTGCCGCCTCTGCAGAAGAACTATAAGTAAATGCCACATTTGCTCCCTGTTCTGCAAACACTTTAGCTATTCCCCTGCCAATACCTCTGCTGGCTCCAGTAATAATGGCTGTTTTTCCTTGTAATAATTTCATTTCTGTAATTTGAGATTAGTATTTGTAAATATAATAATAACAAAATAGAGGCTCATAAAAAAACCTCACAAATATTGCGAGGTCTTTAAATTATATTTTAAGATCGATTTAGTTTAAAACTTCAGCTACTTTTTTTCCAATTTCGGCCGGAGAATCCACGACATATATTCCACATTCTTTCATAATCTTCTTCTTCGCCTGAGCCGTGTCATCACTTCCTCCAACAATTGCTCCTGCATGACCCATTGTTCTTCCTGCTGGAGCAGTTTCACCAGCTATAAACCCTACAATTGGCTTTTTGCTGCCACTTTGTTTATACCATTTAGCTGCATCGCCTTCAAGCTGCCCTCCTATCTCACCGATCATGACAACACATTCGGTTTCCGGGTCATTTATCAATAATTCGACTGCTTCTTTAGTAGTGGTTCCAATTATAGGATCTCCGCCAATACCAATAGCCGTTGTAATGCCTAGACCCTGTTTAACAACCTGGTCTGCTGCTTCATAGGTTAATGTTCCTGATTTAGAAACGATACCTACCTTACCTTTTTTAAAGACAAACCCTGGCATTATACCTACCTTGGCTTCTCCCGGAGTTATTACGCCCGGACAATTAGGCCCAACTAAACGGCAGTCTTTATTTTTTATATAATTATAGGTCTTTATCATATCAGCAACAGGAATCCCTTCTGTTATTGTTATAATAACTTTGATACCTGCATCTGCTGCCTCCATGATAGCATCAGCTGCAAAAGCCGGTGGCACGAAGATAATGGTTGTGTCGGCACCTACTTCTTTAACAGCATCTTCAACTGTGTTAAAAACAGGTTTGCCTAAATGAGTTTGACCTCCTTTTCCCGGAGTAACACCACCAACAACATTAGTGCCATAATCGATCATTTGACCAGCATGAAACGTTCCTTCACTCCCTGTGAAACCTTGAACAATAATTTTTGAATTCTTATTTACTAATACACTCATCTGTGATTATTTTCTGATTAATTAAATACCTAACAAATGTAATTTTTTGATCGTATTAATTAAAGTTTTAACCTTTATTTTTTGATTTTAATTGCTCTATAATTTTTGGAATCTGGCGAATTGATGCTAATTCTTTCATTTTAGCTCTGGATTCATCTGCCGGATATCCGAAATATGTCTTATTCCCTTCTAAAGATTTACTTATTCCTGATTGTGCCAAAATAACGGCCTTTGAACCAATGGTTATGCCACTTGTGCTTCCAACCTGTCCCCAGATGGTCACTTCATCTTCAATGATTACACAACCTGCAATACCTGTTTGAGACGCAATCAGGCATTTTTTTCCAATGACCGTATCATGACCAATTTGTATCTGATTATCAAGTTTGGTGCCTTCACCAATTGTTGTATCTCCTGAAACACCTCTGTCTATGGTACAAAGAGCTCCAATATCCACATGGTCTTTAATCACGACTCGCCCACCCGATTTTAACTGATCAAATCCTTCAGGGCGATTTTTATAATAAAACGCACTGGCTCCCAGAACGGTTCCTGCATGAATTTCCACGTTGTTACCTATAACGGTGTCATCATAAATACTGACATTACTGTGAATAATACAGTTTTCACCTATCACAACATTATTCCCTATAAAACAATTTGGCTGAATTATGGTATTAACCCCTATCTTAGCCGAACTGGCAATAGCTTTGCTTGATGATTTAAAAGGTTTAAAATGGTTGGTAAGTTTGTTGAAATCGCGAAAAGGATCGTCACTGATCAACAAGGCTTTGCCTTTAGGACACTCCACCTTCTTATTTATAAGGATAACAGTTGCCTTTGAATTTAATGCTTTATCGTAATATTTAGGATGGTCGACAAATACGATATCACCCTGTTCTACCACATGAATTTCATTCATCCCCGTTACAGGAAAATCATCTTTTCCAATAAAATCACAGTCAATTAATTTGGCGATCTGTTTTAAGGAATAAGTTTTTGGAAATTTCACAGCTTACTTATTCTTTAATTCTTTCTTTGTATGTTCCCTTGTCAGTTTCTATCTTTATCTTATCACCTTCGTTAATAAACAAGGGTACATTTACGATAGCTCCGGTTTCAACAGTTGCCGGTTTAGTAGCGTTAGTTGCTGTATTTCCCTTAACTCCGGGTTCTGTTGAAGTCACCTCAAGAATGACACTAGCAGGCATTTCAACAGACAAAGGTAAATTGTCTTCAGTGTTAATCAAAACTGTTACAACTTCTCCCTCCTTCATTAAATCAGATCGATCCAAAGCAGCTTCCGCTAATCTAATTTGAGTATAATCTGCTTCGTTCATAAAGTGGTAGAACTCGCCATCATTATATAAGTACTGAAATTTATGAGTCTCTACCCTTACATCTTCTATTTTATGTCCTGCTGAAAAGGTATTATCTAATACTTTCCCCGTTGTAACACTCTTAAGTTTTGTTCTAACAAATGCGGGACCTTTTCCCGGTTTTACATGTAGAAACTCAATGATCTTATAAATATCATTGTTGTATTTGATGCATAGACCATTTCTGATATCTGATGTACTTGCCATTTTTCTCAATTAGATTTAAAATATCCTTTCATGATGCCACGATGTGAATTTTTGATGAATTGTAAAATCTCATCTCGTTCTTTAGTGGCTTCCATTTCTGCTTCTATGATCTCTGAAGCCTGAGTGTTATTATAGTTTTTTTGATAAAGAATCCTGTAAATATTCTGGATCTCTGTTATTTTTTCAGTTGTAAATCCTCTTCTTCTTAAACCAACAGAATTAATACCAACATAAGACAAAGGTTCTCTTGCTGCTTTTACAAATGGCGGTACATCTTTCCTTACCAAAGATCCACCTGTAACAAAGGCGTGATTCCCTATGGAACAAAACTGATGAACAGCTGTCATACCTGCTAAAACAACATAATCTCCAACAGTTATATGTCCGGCCAGGGTGCTATTGTTTGAGAATATACAGTTATTCCCAACGATGCAATCATGTGCAATGTGGCAATATGCCATTATCAGACAATTATCGCCAATTACTGTTTTGAGTCTGTCTGACGTTCCTCTGTTGATAGTGACACATTCTCGTATTGTAACATTGTTTCCAATTTCAACTGTGGTCTCTTCATCATTATATTTTAGATCCTGAGGTACAGCAGATATTACAGCACCCGGAAAGATATTACAGTTCTTGCCAATCCTGGCTCCTTCCATGATGGTAACATTACTGCCTATCCAGGTACCTTCTCCTATCACCACATTATTATAGATAGTTGTAAACGGTTCAATAACCACATTCTTTGCTATTTTGGCTCCCGGGTGAACATATGCTAAAGGTTGATTCATCTATAGATTTTTATTTTTTTTATTTGTCAGATGTAATTCGCATAATAAATTTTTAGTGAGTTTTAAAAAATTATATTACGCTTTTTTACAGTTATTTAACTTTGCTAATTTGAGCCATTAGTTCGGCTTCAGCACATAGTTTTCCATTTGCATACGCATATCCCTGCATATGACATATACCTCGTCTTATTGGTGTAATTAATTCACATTTAAATATCAACGTATCACCCGGACTCACTTTTTGTTTAAATTTCACATTGTCCATTTTCATAAAAAATGTCAGATAATTTTCCGGATCTGGTACAGTACTTAACACAAGGATACCTCCTGTTTGCGCCATGGCTTCAATGATCAGAACACCTGGCATTACAGGAGCTCCTGGAAAATGTCCCTGAAAAAAGGATTCGTTCATTGTTACATTTTTCATGCCTATAACATGCGAATCTGTAAGCTCGAAAACCTTATCTATCAATAAAAATGGTGGTCTGTGAGGCAACATTGCCATTATTTGATTGACATCCATTAACGGCTCCTGATTTAGATCGACAGAAGGCACATTGTTTCGCTTTTCTGCCTTTATGATCTTAGACATTTTCTTTGCGAAACTGGTATTGATGTAATGACCAGGTTTATTCGCAATAACTTTACCTCTGATTTTTATTCCAATCAACGCCAGATCTCCTATGACATCTAAAAGTTTATGTCTGGCTGCTTCGTTGGCATGGTGAAGCGTTAGATTATCAAGTATCCCATTGGACTTGACAGCTATGGAATCTTTTTTGAACGCAACTTTTAATTTCTCCATGGTTTCTGTAGATATCGTTTTGTCTACATAAACAATGGCATTGCTTAAATCACCTCCTTTTATCAATCCGTTATCCAAAAGCATTTCAATTTCATGTAAAAAACTAAAGGTTCTTGAATCGGAAATTTCATCTTTAAATTCTGATATATCTTTTAAAGTTGCATTTTGGGTTCCGAGAACCTTAGTGCCAAAATCCACCATAGTCGTCACACAAAATTTATCTGAAGGTATGATAGTTATTTCACTTCCTGATTCCTCATCAGAATAAGTGATAATGTCCTTGACAACAAATTCAATTATTTCAGCATTTTGTTCTACGACTCCAACCTTATCTATGGCCTCTACAAAATATTTGGAAGAACCATCCATAATTGGAGGTTCAGAGGCGTCTAATTCAATTACAGCATTATCAACCTGCATGCCCACTAATGCGGCCAGAACATGCTCTGTTGTTTGTATCTTCACACCATTTTTCTCCAAGCAAGTTCCTCGTTGCGTGTTGCTTACATAGTTTGCATCGGCTTCAATTATCGGTTCTCCTTCCAAATCCACTCTTTTAAATGCAAATCCAAAATTTTCCGGTGCCGGTTTAAAGGTTAAGTTTACTTCCTTCCCAGTGTGCAGGCCAACACCTTTAAGAGATATTTCCTTAGCGATTGTTTTTTGTTTTTTATCAGTTTTTACTATCATTCTTTAATTCATTTTCAATGTCACTAATATTTTTAACAATTTTCGGAAGATTTTTAAAATAAAC
>CBDUIO010000119.1:0-7405 GCA_965367355.1 uncultured Flavobacteriaceae bacterium | reverse complement strand
TATAAACCACTTCCCTTTGGGCATTCATTACATCATCATACTCCAACAGCCTTTTTCGAACTCCAAAGTTATTTTCTTCTACTTTTTTCTGTGCGCGCTCAATAGATTTTGAAATCATTGAATGCTGAATAACTTCACCTTCCTTCAATCCCATTCTATCCATCATTTTGGCAATTCGTTCACTACCAAACAATCGCATTAAGTTATCTTCAAGCGATACATAGAATTGCGAACTTCCAGGATCTCCCTGTCGACCGGCACGACCACGCAACTGTCTGTCAACACGACGGGAATCATGACGCTCTGTACCGATTATAGCCAATCCACCTGCTTTTTTAACCTCATCTGATAGTTTAATGTCTGTACCACGACCAGCCATATTTGTTGCAATGGTCACCTGACCTGATTGACCAGCCTCGGCAACAATGTCTGCTTCTTTTTTATGAAGTTTAGCATTTAACACATTGTGAGGTACCTTCCTAATGCTAAGCATTTTACTAAGCAACTCACTTATTTCTACTGATGTTGTACCAATTAGAATTGGTCTACCTGCTTGGGAAAGTTTGGTAACTTCGTCAATAACCGCATTATATTTTTCACGTTTTGTCTTATATACCAAATCTTCTTTGTCATCTCTTGCAATTGGTCTGTTTGTTGGAATTTCAACAACATCTAACTTATAAATTTCCCACAATTCACCGGCTTCTGTGACCGCTGTACCTGTCATACCAGAAAGCTTACGATACATACGAAAATAGTTTTGAAGCGTAATAGTGGCATACGTTTGTGTAGCATCTTCAATTTTTACATTTTCCTTAGCTTCAATGGCTTGATGCAACCCATCGCTATATCGTCTACCATCCATTATACGACCTGTCTGCTCATCAACGATCATAACTTTGTTATCAATAACAACATATTGAATGTCTTTCTCAAATAAAGCATAGGCCTTTAAAAGCTGATTAAGAGTATGGATTCTTTCTGATTTTACTCCATATTCTTTGAATAATTCTTCTTTAAGTTCTGCTTCTTTTTCTAATGGGAGATTTTGAGACTCTATGTTTCCTATTTCTATACCAATTTCAGGCATAACAAAAAAGTCCGGATTGTCTTTACCGGAAAGGAATTCTACTCCTTTATCTGTTAATTCAATTTGATTGTTCTTTTCATCAATGACATAATATAATTCTGCATCAACTTTAGGCATTTCCCTGTTGTTGTCCTGCATATAGAAATTTTCGGTTTTTTGAAGCAATTGCTTGACTCCTTCTTCACTTAAAAACTTAATAAGCGCCTTGTTTTTAGGAATTCCTCTAAAGACCCTTAATAATTGGAAGCCTCCTTCTTTTTCATCACCTTCAGCAATTAATTTTTTTGCTTCGGCTAAAACTCCGGTAAGATATTTTCTCTGAACATTTACAATTTCATCAACCTTTGGTTTTAATTCGTTGAATTCATGTCTATCACCTTCTGGAATTTGACCCGAAATTATCAGTGGTGTTCTCGCATCATCTACTAAAACAGAGTCTACTTCATCTACAATTGCATAATGATGAGGACGTTGAACTAAATCATCTATAGAGTTTGCCATATTATCCCTTAGGTAGTCAAAACCAAACTCATTGTTAGTTCCATAGGTAATATCGGCATTATAAGCTTTTTTACGAGCAGCGGAATTTGGTTGATGTTTGTCTATACAATCCACACTCAAGCCATGAAATTCAAAAATTGGAGCCATCCAAGCGCTGTCACGTTTTGCCAAATAATCATTAACCGTTACAAGATGCACTCCTTTACCCGAAAGCGCATTCAGGTACATAGGAAGGGTAGCAACTAAAGTTTTTCCTTCACCTGTCTGCATTTCTGCAATTTTACCTTGATGTAAGGCTACTCCACCTATTAATTGCACATCATAAGGTACCATGTCCCAAACTATAGGTTTACCTGCAGCATCCCATGAATTAGACCAAATAGCCAGATCATCTTCTAAAGTAACATAATCTTTAGTGCCAGATATTTCTCTGTCGAATGTACTTGCTTTTACTGTAAGGGTAGTATTTTCTTTAAAACGCTTAGTGGTTTCTTTCACTACAGCAAAGGCTTCTGCCATTATCTCATTAAGCGTGTCCTCAGTAACTTTATAGGATTGATCCTTTATTTTATCAATTTCATTATAGATATCTTCTCTTGCGTCTATATCTTCGGTTGCATCTGCCTCTTCCTGCAACTGATTTATCTTATCTTCAAATTCTTTTCTAGAATCTTCAATTCGTTGTTTGAACTCGCCTGTTTTAGCCCTTAATTCATCATGTGACAAGGCTTCAAACTCCGATTCAAATGCTTTTACTTGGTTTATTATTGGTGAGAGGGCTTTGACATCTTGTTTTGATTTATCACCCACAAACACTTTTAATACTGAATTTAAAAAACTCATGTGTTTTTAATTTTTTATGTTTAAATCAGTGTAAACTGATTGTTTTAAATCTAATGTGTTTAGCTTTTTAAGTGGTTCAAAGATACATTTTGTGATGTGTTAATTGAAACAAAAGCGTATAAAAAAAGTCTCAAACATGAGACTTTTAACTAAATTTTAATACTTATTAATATTCGTCCTCATTCCAGAGGTAATCTTCATCGGTTGGATAATCTGACCAAATCTCCTCAATCGAATCGTAAGAATCTCCTTCATCTTCAATTGCCTGCAGATTTTCAACAACTTCTAAAGGTGCTCCAGTCCTAATTGCATAATCAATTAATTCATCTTTTGTTGCCGGCCAAGGTGCATCACTTAAATAAGATGCTAGTTCTAATGTCCAATACATTTTAAATTCATTTAAATTTTTTGCAAAAATAATTTTTTAGTTGGGATAAGCAAGAAAAAATTGAATTAATTAAAACAATAATTTTAAGAACGTACAAGTTTTATAAAAACTTGCTCTACCTAACTTTTTTGCAGAGTTAATATTTCAGACTCAATTAAATTTATTCTATTTTTTTTGGAATCCACTTAACCTCATCTGCTTGAAGGTCTAATGACAACTTTCGTGCCAATACAAATAAGTAATCTGAAAGACGGTTTAGATAGGTTAGAGTTTCTGGTTGAAAAGGCTCTAATTCATTTAATGCCACAGCAATTCGCTCTGCTCTTCGACAAACGCCTCTTGCAATATGACAGAATGACACGGTTTGATGACCTCCGGGTAAAATGAAATTAGTCATTGGAGGTAGGCTTTCATTCATTTTATCAATTTCTTTTTCCAATAGTATGATATCGTTAGAAGATATTTTAGGAATATTCAAACGTTCTTTTCCACTTTTTAAAATGGCTTTTTTTGGGTCTGTGGCAAGAATAGCTCCAACAGTGAAAAGTTTATCCTGAATAGAAATTAAAACTTCTTTATAATCAGGATCTATGTTCTGGTCTCTAACTAGACCTATATGAGAATTAAGCTCATCGACTGTCCCATAACTTTCAATTCTTATATGATGTTTAGAAACCCGTGTCCCACCAAAAAGTGCGGTTGTGCCTGAATCACCTGTTTTAGTGTAGATTTTCATTTGAATTCTTCTTTTTCTTTTTTTCTAAATAACTGTCTCTAAAACTCTTTTTCCTTCTTTGTCTATAGTTTTTTTGACCTTTTTTATAATTTATAATTACAATAAAGGCGACTATAATAATAACCAGGACATAGATTGAAATTTCTTTCATTTATTTCTCGTATCACTGTCTACCATACCATCAATGAGTCTTATAATCCTATGAGCTCGAGCAGCAATATCTTCCTCATGTGTCACAACTATAACTGTATTCCCGTTTTTATGAATTTCATCTAGCAGATCCATTATTTCTTTAGATGTTTTGGAGTCCAGATTACCTGTTGGCTCATCTGCGAGAATAATAGAAGGTTTATTGACTAAGGCCCTTCCAACAGCTACTCTTTGTCTTTGTCCTCCGGAGAGCTGATTTGGTTTATGATCCATTCTATCAGCCAAACCTACATCGGTTAAAACTTCCTCTGCTCGTATGGTTCTTTCTTTTTTAGATACTCCGGCATAAATCATGGGTAAAGCTACGTTTTCCAAAGCTGTTGTCCGCGGCAATAAGTTGAAGGTTTGAAATACAAATCCTATTTCATGATTTCTTATTTCAGCCAATTCGTCGTCACTCATTTTACTTACATCCTTTCCATTTAGAATATAGCTGCCTGAAGTTGGTGTGTCTAGACATCCTAAAAGGTTCATAAGAGTAGATTTACCTGAGCCAGAAGGTCCCATGATAGCAATGTAATCTCCGCGTTCTATATCTAAATCGATTCCTTTTAAAACATGTACTGTTTCTTGTCCAAGAGGGAAATCCCGAACAATTTTTCTTATTTCAATAACATTGCTCATTTGCCATTTAAAATTTTAAGTATGCAAGATACAGGATTTTTATATTTTATATGACGTTAATCATGCAATCTTGTTACAGTCTTATTTTAAAATGTTGCTTTTCTTGTCCTTTCCTAAAAAAAACAATTCCCCAATAAAAAGTATCTATGGTTAATGTGACCTTCGGACTTTTCTTTATGACTTCCCAGGCTTGAGTCATGCCTTTGGACCAATGAATATCATCAAAAATAATTATTGAGTCATTATTGGCAGAATTCAGAAGTGTATTAAAATAAGTTATAGTTGATTCTTTTTGATGGTTACCATCTATAAACATCATATCAAATTTGTTAGTTTTCAATTCATCTAATGCATTTTTAAACTCATCAACAATCAAGACAATATTGTCGAGTTTATGCAATTTAAATTGTTCTTTTGCCATTGATGCAGTTTCAGGACAACCTTCTACGGTAATGATTTTAGCTTTCGGATTTCCAATACTTAACGAGCATGTAGACATTCCTAAGGAGGTTCCTAATTCAAGAATTGAATTAGGTTGAAAAAACTTGACAAGTCTATAAAGTAATTGCGCTCTTTTTTTTGTTATTCCTGCTTTTTTAGATATATCTGAAATTCGTCTGGATTTCCTTGAGAGCAATTTACTTCCTGCTCCAAGATCTTTGACATTTATTAAGGATGTATTTTTTTTTAGATTATTACGATATTTAGATATAATTCTGTAATCTTCGTAATATTGATTATCATAAAAACAATTAGTTATTAGGTCGTAAACAAAAGGTGAATGAATCCCATGCTGATTTGTTGAGAATATTCGAAATTTTATGTATTCAAAAATAATATAAAACACTAATCTTCTAGTTTTGCGGTAAGTTCAAACCATCTGTTTTCTTTTTCTTCAATTTCATCAATAATCATTTGTAGTCCACTTGATAGTTCTTCTATATCCTTTTGGGTTAATTCGGGATTATTAAACTTTTTTTCCAATGCTTTTTTATCAAATTCTAATGACTTTAATCTACTCTCAATATTTTTATATTCTTTTTGTTCATTGTAAGAAAGTTGAATATTACTATCTTTTTTCCATTCCTTTTTTTCATTTACAATATCTGATTTGACTTCTGGAGATTTACTGTCTTCGTAACTTCTAAAATCGGAGTAGTTTCCGGGAAAATCTTCAATAATACCGTCTCCTCTAAAAACCAATAGATGATCAACAATCTTATCCATAAAATAACGATCATGCGAAACAACGATAATGCATCCGGGGAAATCCATTAAAAATTGCTCCAAAACATTGAGTGTGACAATATCCAAATCGTTTGTAGGCTCATCTAACATTAAAAAATTGGGGTTTTGAATCAATACCGTACATAAATAAAGTCGTTTTAGCTCGCCTCCACTTAATTTCTCTACATAATCGTATTGTTTTTTTCTGTCAAAAAGAAAGCGTTCTAAAAGTTGCTGAGCACTAATTTGCCTTCCTTTTTTTAATGGAATGTAATCTCCAAATTCTCTTATAACTTCAATAACTTTTTGACTCCGTTTTATTTTAATTCCATCTTGAGTATAATAACCAAACTTAACTGTTTCTCCAATAATGATTTTCCCTGAGTCTTGTTCAAGACTTCCATTTATTAAATTGAGAAACGTGGATTTTCCAGATCCATTTTTTCCAATAATCCCGACTCGTTCTCCTTTTTTAAAACTATAATTAAACTTGGATAAAATTACCTTGTTGTCAAACGACTTATTTAAATTATGAAGTTCTATGATCTTGTTACCAAGACGCTCCATATTTATTTCTAATTGAATAATATGTTCTTTTCGTCTTTGAAGAGCTTTATGTTTAATGTCTTGAAAATCGTTAATCCTTGATTTTGATTTCGTTGTTCTTGCTTTGGGTTGTCTTCTTATCCAGTCAAGTTCTTTTTTAAAAATTTGTTTTGCTTTGTCAACCTCTGTGGTTTCATGAGCAAGTCTTTCTTCTTTTTTATCAAGATAATATGAGTAATTTCCTTTATAGGTATATAATTGTCCATTATCGAGCTCAATGATCTCATTACAAACCCTTTCCAGGAAATATCTGTCATGTGTAACCATGAAAAGCGTTATTTTTTCCTTTTTAAAAAACTCTTCCAGCCATTCGATCATTTCCAGATCAAGGTGATTAGTAGGTTCATCAAGAATTAATAGGTCAGGATTATTTAACAGCGTATTTACTAAAGCCAGACGTTTTTTTTGTCCACCGGAAAGTGTACTAACCTTGTCTTGTAAATTTTCTAGTTTAAATTTATAAAGGAGTTGTTTGTATAAGGTTTCAAATGACCAGGCATTATTTATTTCCATTTGTTCGAATGCATTTTGATAGCCCATGGTATCAGCAGGATTTAAAAGTGCATCCTCATAAGTTTTTATAACATTTAAGATATGGTTATCGTTATCAAAAATGGTTTGTTCGACTGTCAATTCTTGATTTAATTCCGGTTCCTGAGGTAAATAGGAAATTTTTAATCCATTTCTGTAAACGGCACTGCCATGATCGGGTTCATCGATTCCTGTTAAGATATTGAGCAATGATGTTTTTCCGGTGCCATTTTTTGCTACAAATGCAATTTTTTCATCTTTATGAATACTAAATGAGATATGCTCAAATAGATTTAATTCCCCATAACTTTTAGAAATATTTTCAACTGTAAGGTAGTTCATTCCTCGATTTTTGCAAATAACGGATAAAAAACCAAAAAATCCGATAAAAGTTTTATTATTCACGATGAAAAGCTATATTTGTGACTTAAGAATATGCCTCATTATGAAAAAATTATGCTTAGCTATTGGTTTAATTTTTATTTTATTCGCTTCGTCCTGTGTTACCAGTAAACAAGTTGTTTATCTACAAGATAACGGAACTATTAATAGTGATTCACTTGTAATAACGTCGTTGGTACAACCATATCGTGTACAGACAAATGACATTTTAAAAATAACGGTAAAAGCTCTGGATCCTGAGTTGACA
>CBDUIO010000118.1:0-7427 GCA_965367355.1 uncultured Flavobacteriaceae bacterium | reverse complement strand
TTACCTGAGTATGTTGGTGAAGAAAGTGGCACAAGTATTGATATAGATATTGAGGACAGGGATAACCTGTTTAGAGAAGCTGCAGAAATAATTGTGACTGCGCAACAAGGTTCTGCATCCTTATTGCAGAGAAAATTAAAATTAGGGTACAATCGGGCAGGCCGATTGATTGATCAACTGGAAGCGGCAGGTATTGTTGGACAGTTTGAAGGCAGTAAAGCGAGACAAGTCCTTATACCTGATCTAGCCTCTTTAGATAGCCTGCTAAATAATGAGAATACGAATTAAAAGTTTAGGTAAACAAAATGAAAAGAATTCTATTAATATTGATATTAGTCCTGAGTCAAATTAGTTTTGCGCAAAATTCCGCTGAAGCAAAAAAATTACTTAATCAAGTTTCTGAAAAAGTAAAAAGCTATGACAACATTTGGATCGAGTTCAAATATGTTCTTGAGAACTCTCAGGAAAATATCAAACAGGAAACCCGAGGTGATGTGGTACTTGAAGGAAATAAATATCTGTTGAACATTTTAGGGACTACCAGACTTTATAATGGTAAAACACTTTACAGCATAAGCCCTGAAGATGAAGAAGTGACAATTTCTAATGAAGACTTTAATGATGAAGACACCATAACTCCAAGCAAAATGCTGTCTTTTTATGAAGATGGTTATACTTATAAAATGGATATTGTGCAAAACATTAAAGGCCGAAAAATACAATATGTAAAATTAACTCCTATTAGTTCTGATGCCGAAATAAATTATATCCTGCTTGGTATAGATGCGCAAACAAACCACATTTACAATTTAATTGAAATTGGAAAGAATGGCACTAGAACTACTCTTACTGTTAATTCTTTTAAAACAAACGAGCAATTATCCAAAACCTTATTTACCTTTGATGAAAGTAAATACCAAGATTACTACATCAACAAACTTGATTAGTTTGGTCGTTTTAGGTGAAAATATTAGATAGGTACATATTAACTACTTACTTAAAAACATTTATTAGCGTATTTGTTATCCTCATGCTGATTTTTGTTTTACAGGCAATCTGGCTCTACATATCAGAACTGGCTGGAAAAGATCTTGATGTCGCTGTGGTTGGAAAATTTCTCATGTACATCGCTCCTACATTAATTCCACTAATTCTACCACTTACAATCCTTCTCACATCTATTATGGTATTTGGCAATTTTGCCGAAAATTATGAGTTTGCAGCTATGAAATCAACAGGGATTTCTCTGCAACGCGCCATGAGAAGTTTAAGTGTATTCATTGTAATTCTGGGAGTTACTACTTTTTTCTTTTCAAATAACGTTATTCCCTGGGCACAGTATAATTCCTATAATCTAAGAAAAAACATAGCGAAACTAAAACCAGCAATGGCAATTGCAGAAGGACAATTCAATGATATTGGAAACATAAATATAAAAGTTGGTAAAAAAAGTGGTGACAGAGGACAATATCTAAAGGATGTTGTCATTCATAAGAAACCCTCTAATGGAGTTGGTAACTACACAACAATACTATCGAAAACAGGAGAATTGGTTAGCAGTGAAGACTCTAATATTTTACAATTGATTCTTTTTGACGGATGGTATTACGATGATGTCCAGAAAAAAGAATACAGTGAACGGCAAAAACAACCTTTTGCAAAAAGTGAGTTTAAAAAATATATTTTCAATGTTGATCTGTCTGATATCAATAATATAGACCTTGATGAAAAACAGATCACAAGTAAATATGATATGCTGGGATTAAGTGAATTGGATTATACCATCGATAGTCTGGTTAAAAAGAAATATGAAACCTATGAGGAATTTTCAACCAATATTTATAATCGTTCGGCAATAAAAACTTTGAATGAAGGGTTAACAATTGAGAAAGATTCAGCGTATTCGAACGAAATTATAGATCTGTTTCAATTGAATAAGAAAAGTACAGTTATCGATCTGGCATTAAACTCCATTAACTCTACAAAAGATGTAATTTCATCAAAAGACTCTCAGATTAGCAGGGAAAATAAATGGTTAAATAAACATGTTTTCGCATTCCATGAAAAATTCACTTTAGGCTTTGCATGCATCATTTTATTTTTTGTCGGAGCTCCTTTAGGTGCTTTAATAAAAAAAGGCGGTATAGGATTACCTATGGTCATTGCAATTTTTCTATTCCTGACTTATCATTTTATAGGTTTGTTTGCAAAGAACAGTGGTTATAACGGAAGTCTCAGCCCTGTATTGGCAGCCTGGTTGCCTACAATGATCATGTTCCCATTAAGCATATATTTGACCCGAACAGCTACGTTTGATAAACCAATTGTTAATTTGGATTTCATTGCCGAACCAATTAAAAAGTTATTTAAAATAAAAGACGAATCGGAAGAATCTGCAAATCAATTGTTAGATGAGCATTCAACTGAATTTAATATTTTAAAAAATCATGAGACCAATAAGTTAATTGATATTATTAAAAACTATCACCAATATGATTACCCAAAATCGTTCAGGAATTCATCTATTAAAATTCTGGCAGATCGGGGAATTTCTGAGGAAGAATTGAGATTGGGCGGGAACTTGACGAATCCGGTTTACGAAGATGCGAACAGAGCAGTGAATTTGTTTAATGAAAATTCAAAGATCGCATTTGTTGCCTATTTGGCTTATTTGGTATTTACAGTACTGGCACTGGTATTTAATAATAACAAATTGCCTGCTTTAGCGGTCATATCGGGAATTCTAGCGGTAATATTAGTTATATCATTTTTGGTTTATTTAATAAAGCTTTATACCAATTTGTCAAATTTCTATAAGATATTGAACGAGAAGAATACCATCAATATTCTGGGTATTGCCATTATAGGAATTCCCTTGTACTTCCTTGTTTATTTTTATTATCAAAAGAAATTAAAAGAGGACATCAAACAAATAAATTAAAAACCCATAGTAAATTTTTATCTTTGCACCTAAACTTGCAAGAATGATCACGAAAACTGAGATGTCATCAGAAATTAAACTTAATACAATTCCGGAAGCTATTGAAGCTATAAAAGCTGGAAAAATTATTATTGTAATTGATGATGAAAACAGAGAAAATGAGGGAGATTTTATTGCGGCTGCTGAAAAGGCAACACCGGAAATGATCAACTTTATGGCGCAATATGGTCGTGGTCTTATTTGTGCTCCATTGACAGAAGACAGATGTGAGGAACTGGAACTTAATATGATGGTGCAGAATAATACCGTGATGCATCATACACAATTTACAGTTTCAGTTGATTTAATAGGACATGGATGCACAACGGGAATTTCGGTTCAAGACAGGGCTAAAACCATAAAATCACTGGTTAACGAAGAGACAAGACCGTTTGATCTGGGACGACCTGGACATATTTTCCCTTTGCGGGCTAAAAATGGCGGTGTATTAAGACGAACCGGACATACAGAGGCAGCAGTAGATATTGCCCGACTGGCAGGATTTAAACCAGCAGGTATTCTGGTTGAGATCCTGAATGAAGATGGTACTATGGCTCGATTGCCTCAATTGCTTAAAGTAGCCAAAAAGTTCGATCTAAAAATAATTTCAATTGAAGACCTGGTTGCTTTTAGAATGGAGCATGATTCCTTAATCGATAAGCAAGAAGATTTTGAATTGCAAACCCGTTTTGGCAAATTCAGGCTGAGAGCCTACAAGCAAACGACCAATAACCAAGTCCATATTGCCTTGACAAAAGGAAACTGGAAACTAAATGACCCGGTTTTAACCAGGATCAATTCAACACTAATTAATAATGATATATTAGGCACTCTAACAAATAATGCCGATAAGCAATTGGACGATATGTTCAAAGTGATCAATGATGAAGGGAATGGCGCAATCATTTTCATCAATCAGGAAGCTCATTCCATGAACCTGTTAAAAAGACTGCAAGCATTGAAAGATCTTCAGGAAAATGATAAAATTGTTAAAGCGCCTGCCATTTCAATGGATACGCGCGATTTTGGAATAGGTGCGCAAATTTTACACGATCTCAAAATTAGAAAATTAAAACTCATTTCAAACAGCGCGCAAACCAAACGTGTTGGAATGATTGGCTATGGTCTGGAAATAGTCGAATATGTGAGTTACTAGGTTTATTTTTTAATAATTTTCAAAGTCTTTTTTTCGTTATTAGCACCTTGTATATCAAGAAAATAAATTCCTTGCCTTACATTCTGAAGATCAAATTCAAAATTTCTCTGGTTAGTTTTTATATCAAATGTCTTAATTAATCTTCCATCCATTCCATATAAAAAAACATTAGCAGTCTTGGTCAATCCTGATTTAAGATCTAAATACAAAACATCGTTTACAGGATTTGGATAAGCTTTAAAATTATTCTTTTCAAAGGAATCTGTACTTAAAGGTGCTGCCGGCGAATAATCTTTTTCTTGTTTAAAATATCCCACCCATGAACCTGTACTATTATCCTCATAAATCAACTCTATAATGTTGTCATTTGCATCATATGTATTCCGTTCTCTATCAAAAGGCACCCATATCGCACCATCCCACTCTTCAAATACGATCATATCGAGTAATCCATCGGTATATGAATACACTGATCTGTCCAGATCCCCAGTATCATAATTTTCGGTTTCTACCTCCATTAGTAAACCTCCAACATATGTTGCAGTATCTTTTTCGTACGGTGATAACCAAACCATGCCATTATCATCCCAAAGACTATACTCTGCCTCTGTTGGTAATCCTGAGACATAAGTAATATCAACTTTTTCAACATTTTCCCAAATGGCACCATTCCATATTTGATAGGTCTCTTTAACAGCATCCGCACCAATATATTCATACAATTCTCTTGAACTATCATCAAAATCCATTGTAATCGGATTGTATATTTGTATTGTTTCTGCTATCAAATAATCAGTCACATTATCATAGGTATACACTACCTGAGATTGATCAACCCAGGTTGATGTCATGGAATTCCAAAACTGGCGTACGTCCAGAATTATATCATTGTTTCCGTTATAAGATTTAATATTTTGATATAGATTTTCTAATCCCGGAACTGATAAGCCCACGAGTTTTGTTTCTTTATTTCCTCCATTTTCATAGGTGTACTGCTCTGTAAGGTCATGGCGCCAATCTGGTGGTACAGCCGTATCATCCCAAGAATACATTCTTAGTTCATCAACTTGATAAAGAGTTTGTGAAAAGCCGGTAAGAGATAAAAAGGAGCACAAGATGATAAGTTGGATGGTTTTCATAATGTCAATATTTAAAATATTAATGTTTCTGTTTTAACCAATCCAGAAATCAAATAAAGGTGAATCATGACCTTTATCTTGCAATTGATTCTGCCATAAATAGAAAAATATTAATTCATTTTAGAAGTAAGGTATACCTAAAGTAAGTAATTTATCCCATATTTTAATGTCATTGTTTAAATATTATTATGAAGGATATTACTTGAATTATTTTATAATCCTTTTTAAATCGTAAAGCTATTTACTTAGCTCATTTACAATACATTCATGAATTAAGTTTGCACGATTTTCGACTTCCGATTCTGTCCAACTCAGTTTTATCAAACAAGAAATATTTCTGCCTATGTAATGATCGGATATTGGAAATTCCTTTTCCTTTAGTTTTGCCAATCCTAATTTGACTTCATTGGATAAATTGTAAAGCGATTTTTGCTCGATCAAATGTTGCCATTTTCTAATATAATGCCAGTTATTATCATACCAATGGAAGCAACCATCTATGCCATGGTCTTTAAACGCCTTCATAACTTTTCTCGATGTTTCAAGATCCGGCAAAAAGAAATTTAAAAATGCATAACTTTCTTCCCCACCCTCAGGAACTTTTCTGAATTCAATTTGGGGAATCGTAGAAAGTTTTTTTCTGATCACTGAATAGTTTTTCTTTTGAATTGCTAAGAATTCTTCAATTCGTCTTAATTGTGCCAAACCCACAGCTGCATGAAGCTCAGATATCCTATAGTTATAGCCAAGAAAAGGATGGGTTTCTGCTCCCCTGTCATTTCCTATATGATCATGACCATGATCAGAATAATGATCTGCATGAATGGCATATTCCGAATTATTTGTAACTAGGGCACCGCCTTCTCCGCATGTGATCGTTTTTACATAATCAAATGAAAAACAACCAATATCACCTACAGTTCCCAATGCTTTACCTTTATAGGTGCCGCCAATTGCCTGACAAGCATCTTCAATAAGCAACAGTTTATTTTTTTTGCAAATGTCTCTTAAAGCATCCAAATCTGCCATACTCCCACACATATGTACAGGCATAATGGCCTTGGATTTATTTGTAATTGCATCTTCAACAGCTTTAGGCGAGAGTGTTAGGGTCTTATCAATCTCCACCACAACCGGAATCGCATTTAAGGCGATAATCGATTCAAAAGTAGCCACAAAAGTAAACGTTGGAATGATCACCTCATCTCCTGCCCCAACACCTGCAGATGCCAATGCCACAGTCAAGGCAGCAGTTCCGCTTGAAACCAATTGAGCGTGTTTTACATTCATGTAATCCTGTAACTCGGATTCAAGTTCTTTAGCTTTCCAGTTTCCATTACGCATGCCGTCGAAACCGTAGCGCATCAAAACACCGGTTTCCATGACTTCATTCACTTCCTTTTTTTCAGCATCACCAAATAATTCAAATCCAGGCATAAGTATTTTTTAAGTTTAACAAAATTACAATTATTACCATAAAAAAAGACGTCAATTTTAGTTTGACGTCCAATTCTATTTTATTCTATAGTTAATGATAATTTTCAATTACTGAATCTACGAAAGCAAAATGCCTGTCGGTTTCACGAAGAAATGTATAACCTCCCAATTCTCCAATGACCTTCCCTTTGGAATTGAGAGCCACCAGATTTGGGTATCCGCCTTTCTTGTTATAGATACTGACCAGTTTCATATTTTTTTCTTTCTGTTCTTTAGAGATCACATCTATCTTTCGCGGGATATCCACCAATAACAAAACCATGTTTTTCGATCTTTCTTCAAATGCAGATGTACTGAAAAAATCTTCCTTTAACATTTTACACGGAGCACACCAGTCACTACCTGTAAAATATATTAAGATCGGTTTATGTTCTTTTTCCGATTGTGTCAAGGCCTCATTAAAATCTAAAAGCCAATCAAGCTTAGATACTTCTTCCTGCGCGATGGATGAAACGCCTATGAAGAATGAAATCAGAAGAAATATTTTTTTCATGTTTCGGTTGCTATTAATAGGTCAAAAATATATTATTTAAAGTTAACAACAATCCTGCCAATAATATTATTCAAGATATAAGATAGTTTCCGAAAGGTCTTTTCTCACTTTTTTTAATTGAGAGAACATGTCGTCCTTGGCTCTGTACCCAACAGGAAGCAA
>CBDUIO010000117.1:0-7477 GCA_965367355.1 uncultured Flavobacteriaceae bacterium | reverse complement strand
ATGGTCTTAAAGTACATACTTTTAATAATTCCATCTGCCAGACCAATTTTAGGAACATAAATATCTTTTGCACCACTCCACTTCATTGCCGATAGATATATACGTGTAGCAGGAATTATAACATCTGCCCTATCTTGATTAAGATCCAGTTCGGTAATTCTTTGCTCGTATGTCAAGGAATTTAATTTATTATAAAAATTAGATAGATATAAATAGCTAAGTGGCTCACCTAATGCCTGATTAGATAACTTAAAAATTGTATTGATGTTTCCACCAGAACCAATGATCTCCACTTTATTGAAATCCTTAACATTATCTTTAATCCACAGCTCAAGATCCTTCCATAAATCGTTGCTTACAATATCTTTTAGCAACCTCACAGTACCAATTTTATAAGATTTGGAAGTGACAATTTTTCCATTGTCATAAATTGTAAATTCAGTGCTTCCTCCTCCCACATCTACATATAAATATGTATTATTTTCCTTTATATATTGATGCAGATCTGTTGCTGCTATGATTGCAGCTTCAGTTTCACCGTCGATAATATCTATGGAAATATTCGATGTTTTTTGAATAAGTTTGGACACTTCTTTACCATTCACCGACTCACGCATTGCCGAAGTTGCACAAGCCTTATACTTTACAACATTATGGGACTTCATTAATAAATTGAATGCTAACATTGTATCAATTAATCGTGAGGTATTCTTTTTAGAAATAACTTTATTAATAAAGACATCTTCACCTAATCGTATTGGCACCCTAACTAAAGAATTCTTTTTAATGCGAACAAGCTGACCTTTTTCCTCAATGATGTTACTAATCAACAATCTGACAGCATTCGAGCCAATATCTATAGCTGCATATTTTTTAATTCGTAGCATTAATTAACAACAGAGATTATAAAATGGTTTATGAAATTATTTTTGGTTTAATACAACAAATATATTTCAATTTAAAAGAAGAATGCGTCCTATTGATGATAATGTTATAATTCTAGAAATCTATTGTGGGTATTAATAATTTTGAATGTTTTATAAGGAATTTACCTTTTCTTGATCAGCATCACGGTTCAGACTAAACAATATTGTATAATTATGTAATCTATCTGAATTTACGTCTCCTTAATTAGTAAAACGGGTGATTATATTTTGAGTGTATTTTGGGAAATAATGTATGTAAACAAACAACTCATTAATCTGCCATGGCAATTCCCTCACGAAGTTTAATGTCTTTCTTGGTTACAAACAGATCATCCTCTTTTTTCAATTTAAGGATTCTGGTTATGTCACCTTTTTTAGCCAATCTTTTTCGGCATAATTTAGATAATAGAGGATCTTCATCAAAAAGGAATGTACCAATAGCGTATTCTGGCTTTGAAGGTTCCTTAATTATAGGAAACAGTTGTTGCATTTGATTGTAACGTCTATCATTTCCAGGAATATACGTATAGAAAGTATAATTACCGTCACTATCTGTTTTTATCCAGCCTCTGTTATGTACATAGCGTTTGTCATTTTCCTTTCTTAAATCAAAATTACCATGCTCATCTGCCTGTTCTATATATAAGATCACATCTTTTGCAGGTGTTACACCATCACTTTTGTAAATGGTACCATAGATCTTAAGTTTATTAGTTTTGGATTCAAATCCAGGAATGGTATCAATATTATCCAATTGATTAGAAAGACCATGAAATACATCATAATCGATAATATCTTCAAGATCATTTTCAGCATATTCCAAAGAATCCTGAGAATAATTAGAAAAAGAAATGCCTAAAAGACAAATTAGAAATAAGTGGAGTGTAAAATTTTTCATCATTTAAAGATTTTAGGGTTACCTCAAAATTCCTGTAAAAAAATCGTAATCTGCTAAAAATCTTATGAATGATTAATATTTACGATAAAATGTTCTTCTTGGTAAATTTTATCGGTAAAATACATATGTGTTTCATGCCGAAGGAAAATCTTTAAGTATTATGATACAGATTATTAATTAATTTTTTCCTGTAAAAAATCAAATTTTATTATTAGAATTAATAAAATGAAATAATTGAAAATATTAGTATTTAATTGAAGATTTGTTATGGATTAATTCATCATGGGAACTACATTCATATAATGTTGGTCAAGTCCAAAACTACTTGAAAAAGCTAACTGGTATTTCATCGATAAAAAGTGATTTTAATCAATAAAAAGTGCATTTTATCTAAATTATATGCATTTTATGGAGTAAAAAGTTTAAAAATTTCATTGCTGTTTTTAATAAATTGTATAGATTTGTTCAATAATGCCCTAAAAAAACGACATAATGAAAACAAAGCCTATAATATTTAGTGTTATTTTTTTTCTGATAATGAGCGTTAGCTTTGCTCAGAATGAGGAAACTCCAAAAACCAAGAAGAAAAGGAAAGCTCCAATAACTATGATCACTGGTAAGGTTTATATAACCAAGTACCACACATATGAAGAGCTAAATAAAATGTCGAAAGGTGATTTACTGGCTCTGTACAGTGAGCGTATAGAAGTCATTGTAAATATTTTACCAAATATTGCATTTGCTACAAAACCAACGGTTACCATGGAATCTTTAGGCATTCCGGAAACAAAGGATAACAAAAAGGCATTGGAAGACAACCAGAAAGCCTCTGTTGAGTATTTTGATAGTACTGTAGAATTTCAAAGAAAGATTTTACCTTATTCAGATACTCGAAATTTGATATCAGCCATATTGTTTTATGAAGAAACGTTAAAATCGTTACATACATATAATGATTTCAAGGTAGATTAAAAATATTATGACCATAACTTTAAAAACTCGGCTAATAAGCCGAGTTTTTTTTTCTGTTAAGTTGATCTCAATTCGAAAAATAAGACCGATTTTAACAGATTCTTGTCCGTAGTAAACATATTTGTAGGAATATGTTTATAATTTTATGCAGTATATCGATAATTTTTGCATTTTATATGTAAAAGTTATATTTTCGAGGATATAATTTGGTGCCCCACACCTATCTAATTCTTAACCTGATGAAAAATGTTACTCTACTGGCAATTCTTGCCTTTTTAATTATACCCGGCAATATTTTTGCACAACAAGAAAAAGGAATAACTGGTTTTGATAACTGGTTGAATCCCTGGACCGAGTTTAGACCAAACAAGGTCGATTATGGTCAGCCAACAGAAATACTCACCGGAGATATTACAAAGGATACAAAACTTTTCAAAAAAAATATTTATCTGCTTCTTGGCGATGTCTTTGTAACCAATAATTCAAGACTCACAATTGAACCCGGAACAGTTATTATGGGTGATTTTAAAACTAAAGGTTCTTTGATCATTACCAAAGGATCTCAAATAATTGCCAATGGTTCCTCCACAGATCCTATAATCTTCACATCAAACAACAGCATTAAAAAGCCCGGAGATTGGGGAGGAATATTTATTCTTGGAGATGCACCAATTAATAAATTTGATGGAGAAGCTTCTTTGAATTATGGTTTATTGCCATCTGCTGCAAACAACATCACTTATGGTGGTAATTATATTGAAAGTAGTTCAGGCATATTAAGTTATGTAAGAATTGAATATGCAGGTAAGAGAACTAAAAAATATGGATTTTTTAATGGTCTTACCTTGGCTGGTGTTGGAAAACTTACCGTTATAGATAATGTAATGGTTAGCTATTGCGAAGGCAATTCTTTTAGTGTATTGGGTGGTAATTTGATATTAGATAAGTTGATTTCCTATAAAAGTAGCATTCATGACTTTGAATTTAATTATGGTGCTCAATGTGTAATATCGAATTCATTAGCAGTAAAATCTCCATATATTTCTGGTGCAGAAGCATCAAAATGCATGAATATACTCGCTTTTGATCTTCAAGAAGAAGCAGATTTTTCAAAATCGCAAACCTCTGTCAATGCAGAAAACTTAACGCTGATAAATCTTAGTGATGATTTGAATTATGATATTAAAGTAGGCTTGGTCAACGAAGCACTTTTTATTGGAGAATATACATCCCTGTCAATTAATAAAAGTGTGATCTCAGGATTCAATCCTGCTGTAATTCTGGATGCCAACATAAAAATGAATTCTGAAAACTTAGAAGGAATCAAATTCACAAAAACATATTTTAATAATTGCAATGGGAATATATTCAGAAAAGGATATTCCAACAACGATGATTTGGAAAACTGGTATGGCAGCAGAGCCTTTGATAATTTATATTCCAAAGGACCGGATTCTGAAACCTTTATTGATTCAGAAAGTGCGAGATACCCTGATTTTAGATTAAGAATCAACAAGATCTATGCTACCAACGATTAAAAATATAAATCTGTAAAAAAACAGCTTATAGAATATAAAATTACAACAAGCCCCAATGTATAAGATAACTTTTGCATGCAAACTTTTCTTCGGAATTGGTTTTTTTGTTTTTGGAATCCACAAACAAACTAACGCCCAAATAGTTATTGCTACGCCTAACCTTGGGTTTAGTCAAGCGTGTGCAAATAGTTCATTTAATAATTACAGCACAACTTTTGCTTTTTCTCCCGAGTCAAACTTAAACTCATCAAACCAATTTACAATTGAATTATCTGATGCTAATGGGGATTTTACAGATGCAACAATAGTATTCACTTCTAATCCCGGAGCAGTGAGTACATCTCCAGCTACATTAAATTTTTCATTACCAAATACTACAGCAGGAGAAAATTATAGAATACGGATCAAAAGTAGTTCGCCTGCAGCTACAAGTTCCAACTCAGTGTCTTTTGCGGCATATTTCAAACTTCAAGACACGCCATTTACGATCAATAATTTAGTTTCAACCGGAGCCTATTGTTCAGGTGGAAGCTACCTGTTAGCAATTGACAATCCCGGCACTGGTTCTAATGATTCTCCTTTAAACTATCCTTCTCTTACTTTCAACTGGTACAAGGAAACCGGACCAACAACAGCAGTTTTTGTCTCTGAAGGCCCTACGCTATCAGTCAGCAATGAAGGCACTTATTTTGTTGAAACCAATTATGGTACTTGTACGTCTGATTCATATTCAAACCGCGTTACCATAAGTGAGGTCGCATCAGGTGAAGGAGAAGCCGGAATTTCGTCCAGTTTAGGAAATCCGTTTTGTCCAAGTCATGGTTCAACCACATTAAGTACAATTGGAGGAAATAGCTACCAATGGTTTAAAGATGGTGTCTCTATTTCAGGTGCTACCAACCAAATGTATCAGGCAAGTGAATCAGGGACATATGCTGTTCAAGTGGATTTAGGTGATTGTTTCGCTTCTGGATCCATAGAGCTTGAAAGCGAACTTTTTGATGCCGAGATCAATGTGTCTGAGTTTAATACTATCCCGGAGGGAGAAACATTAACTGTCATGGTTACCACAACCGCTAATAATCCAACTTATGAATGGTATTTAAACAATGTATTAATTACGAATGCTACAGAAGATAATTATAATGTAACAGAATTAGGGAGTTATAAAGTTATTGTGACCGAAACAACAGGATGTAATGGTTCAAGAGAATTTTTATTTGAAGTTAACGAGCCTTTTCCCGATGTAGAAAAAATTCCAAATGTGATAAGTCCAAATAGTGACGGCATAAATGATAGTTGGATACTACCAACAAAATACGTTAGTGGCACAAATACGACGGTTATGATTATGAATAATTATGGCAAAGTAGTGTTACAAACTAATAATTATCTTAATAATTGGCCGGAGAATGATCTCAATTTAACCAGTATCAATCAGGTCTTTTATTATGTGATAAAAACAACTGATAACGAAACCAGAAAGGGTTCAATAACAGTCATAAAATAATATGAAAACACAACTATTGGTTTTACTATTATGTTTCTGTGCGACTCAGTTCTTCTTCGCTCAAGAAGAAGATGGGGTGGTTTCTCTTAGTCTACCTGTGAGAAACTCATTGACCTTTAATCGTTACGCCATTAACCCAACCTTTAGTTTTGTAAGAGAGCAGAATAAGTATATAAGTATTTACAATAGACGTGAATGGGTACAATTTGACGATGCACCTCTCACCTATTTAGCCAGCTATAATGGAAGGTTTGCAGAAAATATTGGAGCAGGAATAGGTTTATTTCAGCAAAACTATGGTGTTCTATCTACTTTTGGAGCTGTTTTGAACTTTGCCTATAATACAAGATTATCAAGAGATAACAATTTAACTTTCGGACTTAATCTTGGTGCATACAAAAGCGGCATAAATACGGGAAATTTGGTTACCAATTTTGATGATCCTTCTTTACAAAATGTTCCAGAAAACTTTTTGATGACTATTAACCCTGGAATTAATTTTGGTTTGGAGTTCATAGATTTCGGTGTTTCATTTAACAATTTAGTGGCATACAATTTAAATTCATCAAATCTAGTTGAGGATAATCCTGACAGTGGTATTCAGGCACATATCATGTATACAGGATATATGAATAGCAGAGGTTTCTTTGATGAAAGTAAATTCTCAGGGCTTTTAAGATCAGAGTTCAAAAAAGACGTGACTATTGTTTCTGCACTGGCAATGATCACAGTTCCCAAAGGTATTTGGGCACAAGCAGGTTACAACACATTGTATGGTATATCTGCCGGCATGGGACTAAACATTACGCCTCAAATTGCTATAGAATATAATATTGAAAAAGGTACTGGTGCCTTTACAAATTTTGATAATGCATATTCACATGAAGTAACACTTGCTTACAGATTTAAGAACAACGAAACTTATGACTATAGCAGCGGTGATGAAGTTAGCGGACTTATTTCAACGAGTACTAAAAGTAAGCCATCCAAGTCAAAATTATCAAAAGATCAGGCAGAGGCTAACCGTCAAAAAGCAGCTGAAAGAAAAGCGCAGGCAGCAGCAAAACTTCTTGCTCAACAAAAAGCCAAAGAAGAAGCTGAAGCTAAAGCTAAATTGTTAGCAGAACAAAAAGCTAAGGAAGAAGCACAAGCTCAGGCAAACCTATTGGCAGAACAGAAAGCCAGAGAAGAAGCTGAAGCTCAGGCCAAACTATTGGCAGAACAAAAAGCAAAAGAAGAAGCTAGGGCTCAAGCAAAACTATTGGCAGAACAAAAAGCCAAAGAAAAGGCTGAAGCACAGGCAATCCTATTGGCAGAACAGAAAGCCAGAGAAGAAGCTAGTGCTCAAGCAAAATTATTGGCAGAACAGAAAGCCAAAGAAGAAGCTGAAGCTAAAGCAAAACTACTAGCAGAACAGAAAGCCAAAGAAGAAGCTGAGGCACAGGCAATACTATTGGCAGAACAAAAAGCCAAAGAAGAAGCTGAGGCTCAAGCTAAAATATTAGCAGAACAAAAAGCCAAAGAAGAAGCTGAGGCACAGGCAAAACTATTAGCAGAACAAAAAGCCAGAGAAGAAGTTGAAGCTCAGGCAAAATTGTTGGAAGAACAACAATCGAAAGAAGAACTTATCACC
>CBDUIO010000116.1:0-7478 GCA_965367355.1 uncultured Flavobacteriaceae bacterium | reverse complement strand
AAATTTAAAGGCGATATTGAAAATTTCATGATCTGACGGAATTTCAACCAGATCTGTATTTGGGAAAACTTTTTTTATTTCTTTAGTAATGTATGGTTCCATACCATAATTATCGTCTATATGCAAAAATCCCCCCGATAACAAATAGTTGCGCAAGTTTTCCACATCAGAATCGCTAAAAAAAACGTTGCCGTGACCTGTCATGTGCAGAAACGGATATTGAAAAATATCGACGCCTCCAACCTCAACTGTTTCAGGTTTAGATTTAATGGTTGTGTTTATATGTTCATTGCAAAACGCTATTAGATTTGGTATTGCTGTTGGATTACTATACCAGTCGCCACCACCCTGATATTTGAGTATTGCAATGTCCTGAGAAAATGAAGATAGACTCAGTAAACAAATGAGATATGGTAAATAGAATTTCATACTATTGATTAACAAAAGCAACTGAATGACATGCTACAATACCAGCAGTTTCAGTACGCAAACGTGTTGATCCCAAAGTTACAGGAATAAAATTTCGTTGCAAAGCCATTTTAATTTCTTTAACACTAAAATCGCCTTCAGGTCCAATTAAAATGATGACATTTTCTCCAGTTTCTAATTCTGTTCTTAGTGATTTTCTAAAAGTTTCATCACAGTGTGCAATGAATAATTGACCATTAAATTCCCTGTTTAAAAAGTCAGTGAACTTAATGGCTTCATTCAATATGGGCAAATAATATTGCAAGGACTGTTTCATGGCAGATTGTATGATCTTCTCGAAACGTTCTCGCTTAATCACCTTCCGTTCACTGCGGTCACAGATTAAAGGCGTGATACTGTCAACTCCAATTTCTGTAGCTTTTTCCAGAAACCATTCAAATCTGTCATTCATTTTGGTTGGAGCAATGGCTATGTGCAAACTATAATTTTGTTTGTTAATAAATACTTTGTCAATTACGCTTACCAAACAATTTTTAAAATCTGTATTTATAATTTTTACAGTGAATTTCCAGCCTTTACCATTGGTTAAAGTCAAGACATCTCCGGGCTTTTTTCTTAAAACCTTGGTAATATGCTTACTTTCTTCCTTATCAAATGAAAATTGCTCTGTTGCTTCTGTTATGTCCGGACTATAAAATAATTGCATATTATTATTTACAAATTACGATAAATGATTCTTGAGTGAATTTATAAAACTATTCCATACTTCTTCGGAATCAATCGATATAAAAACAGATTATAATTTGCTTTTCGTATGTTCTAAACCTAATTCTATTTGCTAATTGTCCGGTGAATGCCATTGTTAAATTTTTAATCTGGCAGAAGCAGTTACATCCTGTTTTGCAAAATCTTCCTCCAAATATTTTAAATAGCCAACTATTGCGATCATGGCAGCATTGTCTGTTGTGAATTCAAATTTCGGAATATAGGTGGTCCACCCATATTTTTGTTCTCCATCTTTCAAAGCCTTTCTAATTCCGGAATTTGCAGATACACCTCCTCCAATAGCTATGTGCTTAATTCCTGTTTGTTTACTGGCTATTTTTAGTTTATCGATAAGAATATTAACAATTGTGAATTGTATAGAGGCACAAATATCATTTAGATTCTCATCGATAAAGTTTGGATTTGCCTTCACTTCCCGTTGAATAAAATATAAAATAGCTGTTTTTAAACCGGAAAAGCTAAAATTCAATCCGGCTACTTTTGGCTTTGTAAATCTAAATGCTTTAGGATTGCCTAATTGTGCTCGTTTATCAATTTCAGGTCCAGCGGGATAGCCCAGGCCTAATATTTTCCCACTTTTATCATAAGCCTCTCCCACAGCATCATCTATAGTTTCACCAATTACCTTCATATCAAAATACCTTGATACCTTAACAATTTGTGTATGTCCGCCTGAAATGGTCAATGCTAAAAAGGGAAATGGCGGTTTTTTGAATTCTTCTTCTTCAATAAAATGAGCCAGGATATGTGCCTGCATATGGTTTACTTCAATCAAAGGAATATTTAAACCCATGGATAATGATTTCGCAAAAGATGTCCCAACTAGAAGTGACCCCATTAAACCCGGACCACGTGTGAAAGCAACAGCATTCAATTTATCCTTTGTGATACCTGCTTTATTAAGAGCTTGATGAACGACAGGAACAATGTTTTGTTGATGGGCTCTGCTTGCCAATTCAGGAACGACTCCACCATATTCTTGGTGAATTTTTTGACTTGCAATAACATTGCTTAAGACCTTCCCGTTGTGTATTACAGATGCGGCCGTATCATCGCAGGAAGATTCAATTCCTAATATATAAATATTTTGTGATTGCATTAATAAAAATTGGGCATGATTGTTGTAATTTTGAATTCAATTAAAAGTCTGATTCCAAAGGATATTTCGTAGATACAAATGTAGGATTTTCTTAAGAAAGTTATAAATTTAGTGACAAATTAAAAGGTTTTTAAAAATAGGGTCTAAGGTAGTAGCTGTTTTGCTGCTTTTTTTCATCATTTTGGTGATCTTCCTTTCCATTCCTTATGTTCAAACAAGTTTAGGCAAATATGCTACAAAACGCTTAAACAAGGAATTTGGCACCAACATTAATATTGGCAAAGTAGGTTTGCAGTTTAACGGGGATGTTGAACTCAAGGACATCTTAATTGTGGACTACAAAAAAGATACACTTATTCATTTAAATGAGTTAAATACTTCCATAATCAGTTTTAAAAATCTTTACAATAATAAATTCACATTTGGTGATATTGATGTTGAAGGCGTAACCTTTAATATTAAAACCTATTCAGGAGAATCTGATACCAATTTAGATATTTTCGTTGCTAAATTCGAAGATGAGAATCCAAGGGAGGAAGCCAGTACTTTTTTATTGTCATCCACAGACGTTAGCATAGAGAATGGGATATTCAGGCTGATCGATGAAAACAAAGAAATACCCAAAAAGCTGGAATTTTCCAAATTAAACATTCATGTCAATGATTTTTTAATTAAAGGCCCGGATGTGAGCATGAAAGTGAATTCGCTTGCATTTCATGATAGCAGAGGTGTTGAAGTAACTGAGATGAGCACTGATTTTGACTACACCTTGAAAGGAATGACATTTAATGATCTGGATATTAAGACAAGCGAGTCAGAATTAATTGGAAAAATTGAATTTTCATATTCACGGGAAGACCTTCAATACTTTACAGATCGGGTAAATCTTAAAGCCAATTTTAAAAATTCAACGGTTTCGTTTAATGAACTCAATATGTTCTATAATGAATTTGGACCTAAGGAAATAGCTCACTTAAATGCAGACCTGTCAGGCACATTAAATGATCTTCAGGTAGATAATCTGGAGGTACATTCCAGCAGATATACAGTAATTAAAGGTGATGTCCATTTCATGAATTTATTCAATTCAGAAGAAGGAAATTTTGAAATGAGAGGTAATTTTAATAATCTAACTTCCAATTATTCAGATCTTAAGTCATTAATGCCGAATGTATTGGGAGAATCAATACCTTCATTTATTGAAAAGTTAGGAAATTTTGTGGTAAAGGGTGATACTCAAATTACCAGCAAATATGTAAAAACCAATTCCAGAATTTCCACCGGTTTAGGACTCATTGACGCGCGACTTCAATTAAACAGAATTGATGACATTGATAATGCCCTGTATAAAGGGAAAATTATTTTTCAGGATTTTTTAGCGGGAAAATTATTGAATGATGCAAATCTTGGGAAAGTATCCTTTAATTTAAATGTTGAAGGAAATAGTTTCATTCTGGATAAAATGAACACGAAAGCACAGGGTGATATTTTTTCATTAGAATACAATGGTTATACTTACAATGAGTTGGAAATTTCCGGAAATTTTGCCAACAACAAATTCAATGGAACTATCAACTCAAATGATGATAATTTAAAATTCGATTTTCAAGGTCTTGCAGATCTATCAAAAGAGATCTACAATTTTGATTTCATCGCTAATGTAGAATATGCAGACTTAAATGCCTTAAAATTTGTTGAAAGAGACAGCATATCAATTTTTAGAGGAGCCGTCGATATGAAAATGAAGGGAACTAATGTGGAAGATGCCTATGGTGATATTAATTTTAAGAATACATCTTATAAAAATCAAAATGACACTTATTTCTTTAAAGATTTTGCAATCACTTCCAGTTTTAACGATGACAGTGAAAGATTGATAGGTATAAATTCTCCGGATATTATTCAAGGTAAATTAAGTGGTAAATTCCTGTTTAAAGATCTTGGTAAAATGCTGGAAAATTCACTAGGCAGCATTTACACCAATTATATTCCTAATGAAATTGGCACAGATCAATACATAGATTTTAATTTTAAAATTTATAATAAGATCGTAGAAGTTTTTGTGCCACATATTGAATTGAGCAGGAACACATTTATAAAAGGAAGTGCCAAAACCGATGAAAAAGAATTTAAGCTCACCTTCAAAGCTCCTAAAATAAAACTATTCAACTATTTTGCAGATGAGGTTCAGTTAAATATTGATAACAAAAATCCATTATTCAACACCTATGTTCAGGTAGATAGTCTCAATACTAAGTTCTACGATATTTCCAATTTTAGTTTGATCAATGTCACTTTAAAGGATACACTTTTTATGCGTACCGAATTTAAAGGAGGCAAACGAAACGATGACAACTATAACCTTAGTTTGTATTATACAATTAATGAGGATAATAAATCTGTATTAGGCTTTAAAAAATCTGATGTCACCTTTAAAAATAACATATGGTTTGTGAATGAAGCCAGAGATTCCAGCAATAAAATTGTGTTCGATCGTGATTTTAAAAACATTGAGGTTGACAAATTATTCATGAATCATGAGGACGAATTCATCAAACTTTCAGGGGTTGTTCAGGAATCAGGTTACAAGGATATAAAATTAGATTTTAAAAATGTTGATCTGACTAAGATCACACCCGAGATTGATAGTTTAAGACTTAACGGAATAGTCAATGGAAAGTTGGATATTTTAGAAAAGGATGGTGAATTCCTACCCAACTCAACCATTATTATTGACGATTTTAAAGTGAATGATATCTATTTAGGATCTTTTGATGCCAATATTGTTGGTAACGAATCTTTGACTAACTACAAAGTAAATGTGGCTATTAAAGATGATATCCTTCAAACATTTCGGGCTGTAGGGGAGATTGATGTAACAAAGAAAAATTCTAAAATAGATCTGGATGTAACCTTTAATAAATTTAACCTGGAACCTTTGAATCCATTAGGGGAAGATGTTATTAATAATATTAAAGGACTGGTAAGTGGTCAAGCCAGGGTAACAGGAAATCTAAGAAAACCATCCATCGATGGAAATTTAACCCTGGATCAGGCAGGTTTACAGATACCATATTTAAATGTAAAATACAGTTTTCAGGACAATGCATCCGTTACCTTAAAGAATCAAAGTTTTATATTTAATAACGTTGAAATGACCGATGTATACTATAATTCCAAAGGAAGAATCAACGGGAATATTGATCATGTTAATTTTTCAGATTGGAGTTTAGGTTTGACTATATCAACAGATAAATTGTTGGTTTTAAACACAAAAATGGAAGATGACGTTCTTTATTATGGCACAGGATTTATTGGAGGAACCGCAACAATGTATGGACCAACAGATAAACTAGTCATTTCTGTTAATGGTCAAACCAGAGAAGGTACCGAATTTAAAATTCCGCTTAATGATACGGAATCATACGGAGACAACTCATATATACATTTTTTGACAAAGGAGGAAAAAGAATCTAAAGTAAGTGGAAAAGAGGTCGTTTTTAATGAAATTAAAGGATTGGAATTAGATTTTGATCTGGATGTGAATGAAGATGCTGAAGTCGAGATCATTATCGATCCGGAAACAGGTCATTCTATAAAAGGAAGAGGAGCTGGAAACTTATTGGTAGAGATAAATACAAATGGAAAGTTCAATATGTGGGGGGATTTCCTGACATTTGAGGGAGTTTATAATTTTGTTTATGCAGGATTGATCCAAAAGAAATTCATAGTTCAACCCGGTGGAACCATTACCTGGGAAGGAGATCCTCTAAAAGCAGAAATCGATCTTAAGGCAGTATATAATACGCAGGCAAATCCATCAGTTTTATTGGATAATCCAATTAACAGGAGCATTCCTGTTGATGTGGAAATTAGTATTACCGGACAGCTCGAGCAACCAGACCCTGTTTTTGACCTTAAATTCCCAAATGTAAGTTCATCATTAAACTCAGAGTTACAATATCGACTGGATGATAACGAAAGTAGAGAATTGCAGGCACTTTCAGTAGTTACATCAGGCACATTTATAAGTGAAGTTAATATAAGTCAACAAACCATTACAGGGAATTTAGCCGAGCGTGCATCTGCGATTGTTAATAGCTTGTTCTCTGATGGTGAAGGAAAATTAAAAGTAGGTTTAAATTATCAATCTGGACAACGTACTCCGGAACTTCAAACAGATGATAGATTAGGACTAACTGTTTCTACTCAATTAAACGACAGGATCTTAATAAATGGTAAGTTGGGTGTTCCTATAGGCGGAGTTAGTGAAACGGTATTTGCCGGGGATATTCAGGTTGATTTTTTATTGAATGACGAAGGAACTCTAACTGCTAAAATCTTTAACAGAGAAAACAGCATCAGGAATTTTGGGGAAGAAATTGGGTATACACAAGGAGTGGGTCTCTCTTATCATGTAGATTTCGACACATTTAAAGAATTACTTGGTAAGATTTTCAAAGTGAGTACGGGTAATAAAATAGATGAGCAGAATTCAGTGAATCAGGTTGATTCAAATCAAGATAATCCGCTTCCCGAATTCGTTGATTTCAAGTCAGAAAACAGTGAATAGTTTAGTTTCATTCTAATATTTTCGAGATTTTTAAATTATTTTATTAACGAAAACGTTTGAATTTTTTAATAGCTCCAAAAATATCTTGATAAGCGGTGTTTATTGATTTTTCTTTAGTAATTTTACCACTTCAAATTGCTTAAATTAATGAAAAAATTTATTAAAAAAATTGCGGTAATGACGTCGGGAGGTGATGCACCTGGAATGAACGCTGCAATTCGATCAGTGATCAGAGCAGCATCCTATTATAAATTAGAAAGTGTTGGAATTTATAGAGGCTACCAAGGCCTTATTGAAGGCGATATTGAGCCTATGAATGCCAGAAGTGCACATCATCTTGTTCAAAAAGGTGGAACTGTGTTAAAAACGGCACGATCTAAGGAATTTAGAACTGTCGAGGGCCGAAAAAAAGCATATGACAACCTGATAAAGCATCAGATTGATGCTATGGTTGTAATTGGTGGAGATGGGTCGTTTACTGGAGCCATGGTGTTCAACAATGAATATGATTTTCCAATTATTGGTATTCCGGGAACGATAGATAATGATATTTTTGGAACAGACTTTACTATTGGCTATGATACAGCTTTG